>JAIOQK010000301.1 GCA_021413425.1 Mycobacterium sp. | reverse complement strand
GAGATCCTGCGCGACGGCGTGATCCCGCGCCGGCTGGTGACCTCCTGTGAGCATTTCCACCGCGACGCCGCCGGCATCCGGCCGCCCAACGGAGTGCGTATCCACGTCGCGGGCATCGACATCATCCGCGACGCGGCCGGGGTGTTCCGGGTGCTGGAGGACAACCTGCGCTCGCCGTCGGGCGTCTCCTACGTGATGGAGAACCGCCGGGTGATGACGCGGGTGTTCCCCAACCTGTTCGGCACCCACCGCGTCCGCTCGGTCGACGACTATCCCTCGCACCTGCTGCGCGCGCTGCGCAACGCCGCCGCCACCAACACCTCCGACCCGACCGTGGTGGTACTCACCCCGGGCCCGTTCATCTCGGCCTACTTCGAGCACTCGCTGCTGGCACGGCAGATGGGTGTCGAACTGGTCGAAGGGCCCGACCTGTTCTGCCGCGACAACGTCGTCTACATGCGCACCACCGAGGGCGAGCGCCGCGTCGACGTCGTCTACCGCCGCATCGACGACGAGTACCTCGATCCCATGCACTTCCGGCCGGACTCGATCCTGGGGGTGGCCGGACTGCTCAACGCCGCACGGGCCGGCAATGTGGTGATCTCCAGCGCGGTCGGCAACGGCGTCGGGGACGACAAGCTGGTCTACGCCTATGTGCCCACCATCATCGAGTACTACCTGGGCGAGAAGCCGATGTTGGCAGGAGTCGACACGCTGCGGTGCTGGCTGCCCGGGGAATGCGCGGAGGTGCTCGACCGCGCGGCCGACCTGGTGATCAAACCGGTGGAGGGTTCCGGGGGATACGGCATCGTGTTCGGGCCGGACGCCTCGGAGAAGGAACTGGCCGCCATCCGCCGCAAGATCTCCGCCGACCCGCGCGGTTGGATCGCCCAGCCCGTGGTGCAGCTGTCCACGGTGCCCACCAAGGTCGGCGACACCCTCGCCCCGCGGCACGTGGACCTGCGTCCGTTCGCGGTCAACGACGGCGAGAAGATCTGGGTGCTGCCGGGCGGACTGAGCCGGGTTGCGTTGCGCGAGGGCTCGCTGGTGGTCAACTCCAGCCAGGGCGGCGGGTCCAAGGACACCTGGGTGCTGGCTCCGCGCTCCTCGGCTGCCACCCGGGAACTCGGCTCCACGCAGGTGGTGCGAAGCCTGCCGCGGTCGAACACCGCCGGCGCCGACTCCCATCCGCTTCAGCAGCAGGCACTGACAGGCCAGCAGCAACAGCAACAGCAACAGGCCGGAGACCGGTGATGCTGGCCCGCAACGCCGAGGCGCTGTACTGGATCGGCAGGTACGTCGAACGTGCCGACGACACCGCCCGGATCCTCGACGTCACCGTCCATCAGTTGCTTGAGGACTCCACCGTCGATCCCGATCAGGCATCGCGAATCCTGCTGCAGGTCATGGGATTCGCGGCACCGGATGCCCGGCTCGACATGTGGGCGCTGACCGACCTGGTCGCGTTCAGCCGTGGACTTCCCGGCGGATGCTCGATCATCGACGCGATCACCGCCGCGAGGGAGAACGCCCGTTCGGCGCGCGAAGTCATCTCCGGTGACATGTGGGAATGCCTCAACACCACCTACAACGGGCTCGGTGAACGCGAACGTGCGGCCCGCCGGCTCGGCCCGCATGAGTTCTTCACCTTCGTCGAAGGCCGGGCGGCGATGTTCGCCGGGTTGAGCGACTCGACGCTCTCGCGCGACGACGGATACCGGTTCCTGGTGCTCGGACGCGCAATCGAACGGGTGGACATGACGGTGCGGCTGCTGCTGTCCCGGGTCGGTGACAGCGCATCCTCGCCGGCCTGGGTGAGCGTGCTTCGGGCCGCCGGCGCGCACGACACCTACCTGCGCACCCACCGGGGTGTGCTGGACGCCAACCGGGTGGTCGAGTTCATGCTGCTCGATCGGCTGTTCCCGCGCTCGGCCTTCTATTCGTTGCAGTTGGCCGAGCACAGCCTCGAGCGGCTGATCGCCAGTCCAGGTGAACGTGCCGGACCGGGGGCCGAAGCCCGGCGCCTGCTCGGACGCGCACGCAGCGAATTGGAATTCGTCCGGCCGGGCGCGCTACTGGAGTCCCTCGAGCCGAGGCTGGCCGGACTGCAGGCCACCTGCCGCGACGTCGGAGAAGCGTTGGCGGCCCAGTACTTCCGCCCCACCCTGTGGGTGGAATGGTCCGACGCCGGCCAGGCCGCCGGATTCGCGAGCGAGGACGACTCGGAACTGGGAGATCGCTGATGTGGCGGATGCGGATCGTCCACGCGACCGGGTACGCCTACAAGGCCCCGGTGACCGCCTCCTACAACGAGGCGCGGCTGACCCCGCGGTCAGACTCCCGGCAGAACGTGATCATCAACCGCGTCGAGACCGCACCCGCCACCCGGTCCTACCGTTACGTGGACTACTGGGGGACCGCCGTCACCGCCTTCGATCTCCACGCCCCACACATCGAGTTGGAGGTGACCTCCTCCTCGGTGGTCGAGACGGACAAGCCGGAGTCTCCCGCAGCCAGCGCCGGTTGGGCGGAACTGGCGTCCGAGGAGGTCGTGGACCGTTACCACGAAGTCCTCACCCCCACCGGCTACACCCCGGTGAGCAAGCGCATCGACCGGGTCGCCCGCCACCTCGCCAAGGATCACGATCCGCACCACGCGGTGCTGCTGGCGGTGGAGTGGGTGCGTAACGAGATGCAGTACGTCCCCGGCACCACGGGCGTGCACTCATCGGGGCTTGATGCGCTGCGGGAGGGCAAGGGTGTGTGCCAGGACTTCGCGCATTTGTCCCTGATCCTGTTGCGGGCCATGGGAATTCCGGCCCGTTATGTTTCGGGATACCTGCACCCCAAAAACGACGCAGGCGTTGGCGAGGCGGTGAAGGGCGAGAGTCACGCCTGGATTCAGGCGTGGACCGGAAGCTGGTGGGATTACGACCCCACCAACGACACCGAGATCAATGAGCAGTACATCAGCGTGGGCACCGGCCGCAGCTACGCCGACGTGACACCCCTGAAGGGCATCTACCTGGGTCACGGCTCCAGTGAACTCGACGTCGTCGTGGAGATGACCCGGTTAGCCTGATCTTCAGCCGACGGTGACGCGCAGCAGATCGTCGCCGAGTTCGATGCGGCCGCCGAACTCCGCCGCGGCCAGCGCCCGCCACTGATCCTCCTGGCCGGCCACCAGTGGCGGGACGTAGTGGGTGAGCACCAGCGTTGCGACCCCGGCCCGGGCCGCGGTCGCGGCCGCCTGCTCGACAGAGGAGTGGTAGTCGAGGATGTCGCGGATCCGCTGGACGGGCATCTGCTCCACGAGGTCCTTGCGGATGACGGTGTGCACCAGGGCGTCGGCACCGTGGGACAGTTCATCGAGGGTCGCGCACGGCACCGAGTCCCCGGCCAGCACCACCGACGCGCCGTCGTGCTCGATCCGGAAGGCGATGGTGGGTTCCACCGGGCGGTGGTCGGTCGGCGCGACGGTGATCCGCACACCCTCGGTGTCCCACACCTGGCCGTCGGTGTACTCGTGCACCACAACGTCCGGGGGCTCGGTGATGTCGGCGTGGTGGTGGATGCGGTAGGAGATGTCCGGTGCCAGCGCGGCCAGTGTCGCCTCGACGACCGCCCTGGTGCCGGGCGGGCCGATGATCGGCAGCGGGTTGGCACCTATCGTGCTGACCCAGCGGGTGGTGATGACGTCGGAGAGATCGGTGATGTGATCGCTGTGCAGGTGGGTCAGCAGCAGCGCGGTCAGCGCGGAGGCCCCGGTTCCGGCGGCGGCGGCGCGCATCAGTGCGCCGCGGCCGCAGTCCACCAGGAACAACTGCCCGCCGGCGCTGACCAGTGTCGAGGGCCCCGCCCGGTTCGGGTCGACGATCGGGCTTCCGGTGCCGAGCAGGGTGATGTCGATCATGGTCACTGTTTACTCCGCCCCGCGAAACCCGCGTCTTCCGCCCCGCGCCGGAGAGTCGTAGGCTGTGTGAGATCGGTCACAGCGGTCCAAGAGGAGTCGGTCATGCGGATTTCAGACATCCTGCGCAGCAAGGGGTCGGCGGTCGCGACCGTCACCGAGACCACGACGGTCACCGGGTTGCTCGCCGAGTTAGCGGTGCACAACATCGGCGCCACCGTGGTGATCGGACCCGAGGGTGTGGTCGGAATCGTGTCCGAGCGGGATGTGGCCCGCGAATTTCACCGCCAAGGTCCGGGTCTGCTGCAGCGCCCGGTCCGCGACATCATGAGCAGCACCCTGGTGACTTGCGGACCCGATGACACCGTCGATGTGCTCGCCGAGCTGATGACCCACAACAGGGTTCGCCACATTCCGGTGCTCGACGCCGGTCGGCTGATCGGGATCGTCAGCCTCGGCGACGTGGTGAAGAACCGGCTCGAGGAACTGGCCGCCGAACGTCAGCAGTTGCGCGACTACATCACCCAGTCCGGCTGAGGAGCTCAGCTCCAGAAGTACTCGGCGCGCAGTCGGGCGCTGATCAGCTCGAAGATGGCGCGGTCCATGATTGCGCCCTCGCGGCGGATGCCCTCCTCGGGCACATCGAGCACCCGGTCCAGCCGCACCCAACTCGGCCGGCCTTCCCCATTGACCCCACCTGAGTCCCAGCCGCCTGAGCCGATCGAGACCCACGCGGGATCGGCGGCGTGGTGTTCCTGGCTGGACAACATCAGACCCAGCAGCGTCCGGCGTTCGCGGCCGACCACCAGCACCGGACGGTCCTTGCCGCGAGTCGGGTCGTCCTCATAGACCACCCATGTCCAGACCACCTCTCCCGGATCTGCGCGGCCGTCGAGGTCGGGGGCGTAGACCACCTGGCGGGCCCGATGAGCGGTGGGGACGCTGGTCTGGGTCACCGGCCGGCCGGCGGCGATGGCCTTGGGCGGCTCGGCGGGCAGTGCGGTGGCCACCAGTGCCTCCAGCCCCATCCGCAGGCCCTGCTGGAATGCCCGCTGCAGGGCATCGGGGTTCTGTAACTGCCGCAGGATCTTGGGGGCCTCGGAGAACACGAAGTGCTCCGTGCCCCGCAGGATCTGCTGCAACGTCCTCCACTGCGACGCCATGGGGCCGAGCATAGGCGAGGACGCGCCGGGGGCGGGCGTGCGATTGTGTGCCTCACCGCCGCTGTCGATACCCTTAAGTCGCCTACTTCTCTATCAGGAGATTCCCATCAGCAGTTTCGCCGACCAGACCTTCACCGCGCCGGCGCAGATTCGGAACTTCTGCATCATCGCCCACATCGACCACGGCAAGTCCACGCTGGCCGACCGGATGCTGCAACTGACCGGTGTGGTCGCCGACCGCGACATGCGTGCCCAGTACCTCGACCGGATGGACATCGAGCGCGAGCGCGGCATCACCATCAAGGCCCAGAACGTGCGGCTGCCCTGGACGGTCTCGGCGGGGCCCGACGCCGGCCAGCAGATCGTCCTGCACCTCATCGACACCCCGGGACACGTCGACTTCACCTACGAGGTGTCCCGGGCGCTGGAGGCCTGCGAGGGCGCGGTGCTGCTGGTCGACGCCGCCCAGGGCATCGAGGCCCAGACGCTGGCCAACCTCTATCTGGCCCTGGACCGCGACCTGGCGATCATCCCGGTGCTGAACAAGATCGACCTGCCCGCCGCCGACCCGGAGCGCTACGCCGCCGAGATCGCCCACATCATCGGTTGCGAACCCTCGGATGTATTGCGGGTCTCCGGCAAGACCGGCGAGGGAGTGACCGAACTGCTCGACGAGGTGGTGCGTGTGGTGCCCGCACCGACCGGCAAGGCCGACGGGCCCGCCCGGGCGATGATCTTCGATTCGGTCTACGACATCTACCGCGGCGTGGTGACCTACGTCCGCGTCGTCGACGGTCGCATCACCCCGCGTGAGCGGATCAAGATGATGTCCACCGGCGCCACCCATGAACTGCTTGAGGTCGGCATCGTCTCGCCCGAACCCAAACCCACCGAGGGCCTCGGCGTCGGTGAGGTGGGCTACCTCATCACGGGGGTGAAGGACGTTCGCCAATCCAAGGTCGGCGACACCGTCACCAGCGCCCGCCACGGCGCCACCGAGGCGCTGACCGGCTACCGCGAACCGAAGCCGATGGTGTATTCCGGGCTCTATCCCGTCGACGGCTCCGACTACCCGAACCTGCGCGAGGCCCTCGACAAGCTGCAACTCAACGACGCCGCACTGACCTACGAGCCGGAGACCTCGGTCGCGCTCGGCTTCGGTTTCCGGTGCGGCTTCCTGGGCTTGCTGCACATGGAGATCACCCGCGAGCGGCTGGAGCGCGAGTTCGACCTCGACCTCATCTCCACCTCTCCCAACGTCGTCTATCGGGTGGTGGTGGAAGGCGACACCAGCGGCTCCGGCACCATCGTGACCAACCCGTCGGACTGGCCGGAGAACAAGATCCGCGCGGTCTATGAGCCGATCGTCAAGACCACCGTGATCGCGCCGAGTGAGTTCATCGGCACCATCATGGAACTCTGTCAGTCTCGGCGCGGCGAGCTCGGTGGCATGGATTATCTGTCGCCCGAACGCGTCGAGTTGCGCTACACCATGCCACTGGGCGAGATCATCTTCGACTTCTTCGACTCGCTGAAGTCGCGTACCCGCGGCTACGCCAGCCTGGACTATGAGGAGGCCGGCGAGCAGGAGGCCGACCTGGTGAAGGTGGACATCCTGCTGCAGGGCGAGGCTGTCGACGCGTTCAGTGCGATCGTGCACAAGGACTCAGCGCAGGCCTACGGCAACAAGATGACCACCAAACTCAAAGAACTCATCCCGCGCCAGCAGTTCGAGGTCCCGATCCAGGCCGCGATCGGTTCGAAAATCATTGCCCGGGAGAACATCCGGGCCATCCGCAAGGACGTTCTCGCCAAGTGCTACGGCGGTGACATCACCCGCAAGCGAAAACTGCTGGAGAAGCAGAAGGAAGGCAAGAAGCGGATGAAGACCATCGGCCGGGTCGAGGTTCCGCAGGAGGCGTTCGTCGCCGCACTGTCCACCGACGGCGCCGGGGACAAAACCGGCGACAAGACCCGGAAGTAGGGGCTCATCACCGCGGAGCGTCCTACCGTGCGCCCGCTCGGGGTCCGAGCGCTCGGTCTTCTTGCTGCGCTGACGATTCTGGGTTGCTCCAACACGGTCGTCGGCAGCGCACAACGGCACGGCGCCCAGGAACCGGTGCCGCTGCAGCAGGTGCTGCCCACCGCCGATGAGGTCAGTGCCGCGGTCGGCAATCCCCTGGACGCCGTCGGCACTGTCACGACAGGGTCGATCGATGTGCTTCCCAACGGGATTCGGGACCCCGAGGGTGCCGCCCCGCTGGACTGCCTGGGGGCGGTCACTCCGCTGATGCGGGTGGTCTACGAGGGCGGCGGTGTGCGAGCCGCCGCGTGGCGGGACTTCGCGCGACTCGGCGCCGGGTTGACGGTATCCAGTGCCGAGGCGGGAGCGGTGCGCTTGGGCTCCGAGTCCGAGGCGGCGCGGATGTTCGCCCGCTTCACCACCCAGTGGCAGTCCTGTGAAGGCACCACCGTGACGCTGGGAACCGGGGGAGGGGGTGGGTTGGAGTTGACCGTCTCCGCGGTCAAGGTGGATGGCCCGGTGCTCTCGGCGGTGATCTTCAGTGACGCCGGTGATGGCAGCGTGTACCCCACCGAGCATGCCGTCGGTGTGGCCGCGGACTGCATCGTCGATGTCGACGTCGCGATCACCGACCCGGTGCCCACCCAGCGGATCCCGGCCGGCCGGGCGGCTGACCTGGCCCGGGTGATGCTGGCGAAGATCGCCGGCTAGGACGGCGCGTTCGCAGGCTGGAACACCCCGGTCGAGTCGGCCTGCTCCTCGGCACGGATGACGTGCACCACCGCGTTGATCAACGCCAGGTGGGTGAAGGCCTGCGGGAAGTTGCCGAGGTGGCGGCCGGTGGCCGGCTCGATCTCCTCGGCGTAGAGATGCAGCGGGCTGGCGAAGGACAGCAGTCGCTCGCACAGATGCCGGGCCCGGCTCACCTCGCCGATCTCCACCAGCGCCGACACCAGCCAGAACGAGCAGATGGTGAATGAGCCCTCTTCGCCGGACAGACCGTCGTCGGTCTCTTCGACCCGGTAGCGCAGCACCAGACCGTCCTCGGTCAATTCGTCGGCGATCGCAAGCACCGTGGCGCGCACCCGCGGGTCGTCGGAGGGCAGGAAGCGCACCAGCGGCACCAGCAGCAGTGAGGCGTCCAGGGCCGCGTTGCCGTAGCGCTGGGTCAGCACACCGCGGGAATCCACGCCGTGGGCCAGGATATCGGCCTTGATCTCGTCGGCGACCACCCGCCACTGCTCGGCGTAACTCTTGGAGCCCTGCAGGTCGGCCAGTTTCGCGCCGCGATCCAGTGCCACCCAGCACATCACTTTCGAGGAGGTGAAGTGCTGCGGTTCGCCGCGGACCTCCCAGATGCCGCGGTCGGGCTCGCGCCAGTATTTGATCGCCTCTTCGACCTGCTCCTTGAGCACCGGCCACAGCTGGTCGGAGATGTTCTCCCGGGACTTGCAGTGCAGGTACACCGAGTCCAGCATGGTGCCCCAGATGTCGTGCTGGCGTTGGTTGTAGGCGCCGTTGCCTATCCGTACCGGCCGGGCGCCGTCGTAGCCGGAAAGATGATCGAGCTCGCCCTCGACCAGTTCCCGTTCGCCGCCGACGCCGTACATCACCTGGAGCGGTTGGCGCTCATCGTTGTTCGCCCCGGACACATCGGCGATGAAAGAGAAGAAATCGTCGGCTTCGCGGTCCAGTCCGAGCGTGTACAAGCCCCACAGCGCGAAGGTAGAGTCCCGCACCCACGCGTAGCGGTAATCCCAGTTGCGTTCCCCACGTGGGGTTTCCGGCAGCGAGGTCGTACTTGCCGCCAACAGCGCGCCGGTCGGCGAATACGTCAGACCCTTCAGCGTCAACGCGCTGCGCTGCAGATAGGCACGCCACGGATGGTCGGGGAAGTGCCCGATGTTGATCCACTGCCGCCACGCCTCGCTGGTCTGCCACATCTTGTCGGCGGCTTCCTCGTAGGTCTGCGGTGCGGGGTGTTTAGACCAGGACAGCGCGACGAAGGCATTGTCGCCCTCTTTGAGCCGGGTTCGGGCCCGCGCCTCTCGGCCCTCCAGACCAATCCGCAGATTGGTGGTCAGCCGCAGCATGGGATTGGCGTCGGGGTCGGTGCGCGATCGGGCGACCGCTTCGCTGTAGGCGTCGGCGGAGTACTCCCACGCGGCGTTGATCCGGCCGTAGTCGAACGACGGCTCACAGTTCATCACCAGTTCGACGGTGCCGCTGACGCACCTGACGGTGCGCAGCAGGATGTGTTCGGCATCCCAGTCCATTGGGGTCCGCCGGTGCGTACGCGAGCGCGCTTCGAGATCGTGCCACGGCCCCATCACCAGGGCGTCACGCACGATCACCCAGCCGGTGGGTGTCTGCCAGGTGGTCTCCATGATCAGGCTGCCCGGAAGGTAGCGCCGCGCCGCGGGCACCGTCACCCCGTACGGCCCGAGCCGGAAATGCCCGGCACCGCGGTCCAGAATCGCGCCGAACACGCTGGGGGAGTCCGGCCTCGGCACGCACATCCACTCCACCGAACCGGCCGCGGAGATCAGGCAGGTGTTCTCGCAGTCGGAGAGGAAGGCGTAGTCGGCGATCGGGGGGAACGGGCCGCGCTGCGATCCGCCCGGGACGAACGCCCCGAGATCGGGCACGGAGGTTCCCCGTGCGGTACCGCCGGGGCCCGCGCCGTTGCCGGTGCGCTCCCCGATGTCCTCACCTGCGGGTTGGGCGTGCAAAACCATCCCGTCATCATGGCCGCCGCGGTCGCGGACGTCCACCGAACGGGCCAGAACGCCGTCGCGGCCGCGGGCGGGCATAGGGTGGGCGGGTGTCCGGGTTGCTCAGCTGGTGGGACGGCTTCGAACTGTGGCTGTCCGGGCTGGGCTTCGTGTTGCAGACCCTGCTGATCATGCCGGTAGTCCTGCTGCTGGCCTACGGCATGGCCCGCACGACCGACGCAGTGCTCGGCTGGGGTATCCGGTCCATCCGGCGGCTACGCCGCGACTCCGAACCCGCCGCGTGACCGGTATGCCGCGGTCGCGGGTGCGGATCGCACTGGTCGCCCTGTTGGTGCTCGTCGTCGTCGTGTGGTTGCTCAACCGCTGACGTGGAGGCGAACCGGACCGGTGTTAAACTTCGCGGCGTGCATTGGGCGAGGATCGACAGCCTCGGTGGAGCGTCTCGCTCCGCCGCTGTACGCACGCCCGCCCTCACCTGTTGTCGCTGATACCGCCTGCGCCCGTCGAGGTCGAGGTGTCGGTGAGAGCCTCGCGCCACCACCGCCATTCCGTCGTGACGGGCTGCCCCCAATCACGACGAGAAAGGCTTTAGATCCATGACCGAATCCATCACCCCCGCATCCATCAGCCGCGCGTTGCGAACCGCCGGCATCCTGGCGTTGACCGCGACTCTGGTGGCCGCGTGCGGCGGCGGATCCAGCGATGTGGTCGGCGGCGGCGAGGCCGGCAAGGCCGAGACCACGCTGAGTGTGGTCGCCTACGCGGTGCCCGAACCGGGCTGGAGCAAAATCATCCCCGCCTTCGCCGCCACCCCCGACGGCAAGGGCGTGGACGTGACGACGTCCTACGGGGCCTCCGGCGATCAGTCCCGCGCGGTGGCCGACGGCAAGCCGGCCGACCTCGTGAACTTCTCCGTCGAGCCCGACGTCACCCGGTTGGTCAAGGCCGGCAAGGTGGCCTCGGACTGGAATGCAGATGTCACCAAAGGCATCCCCTTCGGCTCGGTGGTGACCCTGGTGGTCCGCCAGGGCAATCCCAAGAACATCAGAGACTGGGATGACCTGCTGCGTCCGGGCATCGAGGTGGTCACGCCCAGCCCCCTGAGTTCGGGCTCGGCGAAGTGGAATCTGCTCGCGCCCTATGCCGTCAAGAGCAACGGCGGAGTGAACCAGCAGGCCGGACTCGATTTCGTCCGCGCCCTTGTCAACGATCACATCACCGTTCGTCCGTCATCCGGGCGTGAGGCCAGCGACGTGTTCCTGCAGGGCACTGGCGATGTTCTGATCAGCTACGAGAACGAGGCCATCTACATCGAGCGCCAAGGCAAACCGGTCGAGCACATCAACCCGCCGCAGACCTTCAAGATCGAGAATCCGGTCGCGGTGCTGACCACCAGCGCCCACCCGGACAAGTCCACCGCGCTGAAGAACTTCCTGTTCACTCCGGAGGGTCAGAAGATCTGGGCTCAGGCCGGCTTCCGGCCGGTGGACCCCGGCGTCGCCGAGCAGTTCACCGCCGAGTTCCCGGTGCCGCAGAAACTGTGGACCATCGCCGATCTGGGCGGCTGGAGCACCGTCGACCCCGCTCTGTTCGATAAGGACAACGGCGCCATCAGCGGCATCTACAAGAAAGCCACCGGATGACGGTGGCCGTACCGGTAGCGCCGTCGCCGGTCCGCCGCGACCGCTCGACCCCGGCCCTGGCCGGCGCCGCGTCGATCTGGTTGAGCGTCATCGTGCTGCTGCCGTTGGCGGCCATCGTGTGGCAATCCGCCGTGGGCGGGTGGGGCGCATTCTGGGCGGCGATCACCACCCCGGCCGCCCTGGATTCCTTCCGGGTCACCGTGACGATCGCCACCGGCGTCACAGTCATCAACGCCGTCTTCGGGTTACTGGTGGCCTGGGTGCTCACTCGCGACGAATTCCCCGGCCGCCGCCTCGTCGACGCCCTCATCGACCTGCCGTTCGCGTTGCCCACCATCGTGGCCAGCCTGGTGATGCTGGCGCTCTACGGCCCGAGCAGCCCGGTCGACCTGCAGTTGCAGCACACCAAATGGGGTGTGGGCGTGGCGTTGTTGTTCGTCACGCTGCCCTTCGTGGTGCGCTCGGTGCAGCCGGTTCTGCTCGAACTCGACCGCGAGGTCGAGGAAGCCGCCGCATCGCTGGGCGCCACCAACCGGGTGATCTTCGCCAGCGTGATTGTCCCGGCGTTACTGCCCGCGATGCTCTCCGGGGCGGGGCTGGCGTTCTCCCGCGCGATCGGCGAGTTCGGCTCGGTGGTGCTGATCGGCGGCGCGATACCCGGCGAGACCGAGGTGTCCTCGCAGTGGATCCGCACGCTGATCGAGAACGACGACCGCACAGCCGCCGCGGCTGTCTCCATCGTGCTGCTGGCGGCGTCGTTCCTTGTGCTGCTGATGCTGCGGACCGTCGGATCCCGCGCTGCGCGCCGCGAGGAGATCGCCGCATGACGCTGTCGCCCCTGGCCCGCTATCTCGCCCGCTACGCCGCACTGGCCTACATCGCGGTTCTAGTGGCCGTTCCGGTCGGGCTGATCCTCTGGCGCACCTTCGCACCCGGCTTCGGCGCGTTCCTCGCCTCCATCACCACGCCGGCAGCCATCTCGGCCCTGCAGCTCTCGCTATTAGTGGTGGCGATCGTGGTACCGCTCAATGTGGTGTTCGGAGTCAGCACCGCACTGTTGTTGGCCCGCAGGCGGTTTCGCGGTAAGGCTGCGCTGCAGGCGATCATCGACCTGCCGTTCGCCGTCTCACCGGTAGTCATCGGCGTGGCATTGATACTTCTGTGGGGAAGCGCCGGCCTGCTGGGTTTCGTGGAGAACTCCTGGGGTTTCAAGATCATCTTCGGGCTGCCCGGCATCGTGCTGGCATCCATCTTCGTCACCGTCCCGTTCGTCATTCGCGAGGTCGAACCAGTGTTGTATGAGTTGGGCACCGATCAGGAGGAGGCGGCCGCGACGCTGGGATCGACGTGGTGGCAGACCTTCTGGCGGATCACCCTGCCGTCGATCCGGTGGGGACTGACCTACGGCATCGTGCTGACAGTGGCCCGCACGCTCGGCGAGTACGGGGCGGTGTTGATGGTGTCGTCCAACATGCCGGGCACCTCGCAGACGCTGACACTGCTGGTGTCCGACCGCTACAACCGGGGGGCCGAATTCGGTGCGTACGCCATCTCCACCCTGTTGATGGGCATCGCCGTGCTGGTGCTGGTGGCCCAGGTGATCATCGACGCGCGCCGCTCGTCCCGGACGGAGGCGTTATGACCGAGCCCACCCCCGGCGCCAACGCAATCGTGGTCAGTGGCGCCAACAAGCGCTACGGCGACTTCGCGGCGCTGGACAACGTCGATTTCGTCGTGCCGAAGGGATCGCTGACCGCACTGCTCGGGCCCAGTGGCTCAGGGAAGTCGACCCTGTTGCGCGCCATCGCGGGCCTTGATCAGCCCGACAGCGGAACGGTGGTGATCAACGGCCGCGACGTCACCGGTATCCCGCCGCAGCGTCGCGGTATCGGCTTCGTGTTTCAGCACTATGCGGCCTTCAAGCACCTCAACGTCCGCGACAATGTGGCCTTCGGCTTGAAGATCCGCAAACTGCGCAAGCCCGAGATCGACGAGAAGGTCGACAATCTGCTCGAGGTGGTGGGACTGACCGGGTTCCAAAGTCGTTATCCGGGACAGCTTTCCGGCGGTCAGCGCCAGCGCATGGCCCTGGCCCGCGCGCTGGCCGTCGACCCGCAGGTGTTATTGCTCGACGAGCCGTTCGGCGCACTCGACGCGAAGGTCCGCGAGGATCTGCGGGCATGGTTGCGTCGCCTGCACGACGAGGTCCACGTCACCACGGTGCTGGTCACGCATGACCAGTCCGAGGCGCTGGATGTGGCAGATCGGATCGCCGTGCTGAACAAGGGCCGCATCGAGCAGGTCGGTACGCCCACGCAGGTATATGACAGCCCCGCCAATCCATTCGTCATGTCGTTTCTCGGCACGGTGTCCTCGCTGAACGGAATCCTGGTGCGCCCGCACGACATCCGGGTCGGGCGCACCCCGGAGATGGCGATCGCCGCCGGCGATGGCACCGCCGAAAGCACCGGCGTGACGCGAGCCACCATCGACCGGGTGGTGTATCTGGGCTTTGAAGTGCGTGTCGAACTGACCAGCGCGACCACCGGTGACCCGTTCATCGCGCAGATCACCCGCGGCGACGCCGAGGCGCTGGGACTCAAAGACGGCGATACCGTGTACGTCCGCGCCACCCGCATCCCGCCGATCGCCGGTGTGGAGCAGGTCGCCCCGTTGGAAGGAACACCATGATCGGTTCATCTCGCCCTTCCGGAAAGTGGAGGTGGTTCGCGGCGATGATCGCCGTGGCAGCGGCGGCCGTGGCGGGGTGCAGTGTCACCACGTCTGGCACGCCGACGGACAACGGGAATCAGAATGCGGTCACCGGAGGTGTCGGCGGTCAGGGCGGTCAGGGCGGTGCCGGCGGTCAGGGTGGCAAGGGTGGCAAGGGCGGTCGGGGTGGCATCGGAGGTGCCGATGGCGCCGACGGCGCCGACGGACTGCCGGGCGCCCCCGGCTAAGCGGCCAGGCGGGCCGCCACCGCGTGGTCGAAGCGGTCCAGCACCGTGGCCGCGAGCAACGGGTGCGCGCCGAGTGGTTCGGCCATCACCGCCCCGTGGGTATCCGCGATGGCAGCCACCCGGTCGGTGATGCGTCCGGGTGCGATGAACCAGGGTGCCATCGCGATATGGCGGGCACCCCGTTCGCGAAGTGCGGCAATGCCATCGGCCACCGACGGATCGGTCGTCGCATAGACCACCCGCAGACCCGCCCACTCGCCGGGAAGCGAATCGGCCAGGGTCGCGGTGGCGGCATTGGCCGCCGCATGCGACGAGCCGACCGCCACGATCAGCACCCCGGTGCCGGGCTGGGCGACACCGGTCTCGGCCAGACGCTCGCCGAGCACCTCGATCAGTCGCGGGTCCTCGCCGAGGGTGTCGGCCACCAGCACATCCTCGCGGCCGCTCTCGGCGATCATCGCCGGAATATCCACCCGCGCATGGAAGGCGCTCGCAAGCAGCAGTGGCGTGACGACACCCGGTCCGTCGAGGCCGGCCAGTACATCGACCAGATTGGGTTCACTGCGTTCGCAGAACGCCACCCGCACATCGAGATTCGGGCGCAGCCGGCGGATCTCCTCGGCGACGGCATGCGTCACGACCGCCGACCTCGGGTCGGCGCTGCCGTGCGCGGTGAGGACCAGTTTCACGAGGCGTGCAGTCCGCACTCTGTCTTCGACAGTCCCTGCCAGCGGCCGCTGCGAGCATCCGCACCGTCCACCGGTTTCGCGGTGCACGGGGCGCAGCCAATCGACGGATATCCCTCATCGACAAGGGGATTCACCAGGATGCCGTAGGTCTGGATGTAGGCCTGCATATCGTCGTCGGTCCAGGCCGCCAGCGGGTTGACCTTCACCAGCTTGAACGCTTCGTCGAAACCGACCAGCGCTGCGTTGGCCCGCGTCGGTGCCTCCACGCGCCGGATACCGGTGACCCAGGCCGAGTAGGGACTCAGCGCGCGGCCCAGCGGCACCACCTTGCGCAATCGGCAGCATTCTTCGGGGTTGCGGGCGAAAAGATCCCTGCCATGCGCGCTGTCCTGCTCGGCCACGGTCTGCTCCGGTGTCACGTTGACCACGGTGATGTCATAGACGGCGGCCACCGCATCGCGGGTACCGATGGTCTCGGCGAAGTGATACCCGGTGTCCAGGAACAGCACGGGCACCCCGGGGCGGACTTTGGCCGCCAGGTCGATCAGTACGGCGTCCTGCATATTGGACGCCACCAGGTAGTCCCCGCCGAAATGCTCGTCGGTCCACGTCAGCAGTTCCTGCGCGCTCGCGCCGTCGAGCTCGTTGGCGCCGCGGGCAGCCAGGGCGCGCAGTTCCTGTTCGCTTCGCACGGTGCGGGCGCTCATCGGTGTTCTCCGCTCTTCGCGCGAGCGCTCATCGCAAGTCGTCCTCGTCGGCGCGGACCGCCCACTGCGCGAACCGCTCGCCGTCGCTGCGCTGCGTGACGAATTTGCGCACCACGCGCTCGATGTAGTCGCCCAACTCGGCGCTGGTGACCTTGTGCTGCCGGAGTTTGCGGCCGAATCCGCTGTCGAGGCCGAGGCTCCCGCCCAGGTGCACCTGGAAGCCCTCGACCGGACCATCGCCGTCGTCGACCATCTGACCTTTGAATCCGATGTCGGCCACCTGGATGCGGGCACACGAGTTGGGGCAGCCGTTGATGTTGACGGTCACCGGGACATCGAGCGTGGAGTTCAGATCGGCCAACCGCCGCTCCAGGTCGGGGACGAGCGACTGGGCGCGTACCCGCGTCTCGGCGAATGACAGTTTGCAGAACTCGATACCGCTGCAGGCCATCAGGTTCCGCCGCCAGTGCGACGGTGTCGACGGCAGTCCCAGAGCCGCCAGGCCGGCGATCAGCTCATCGAGCTTCTCGTCGGGGACGTCGAGCACGATCAGCTTCTGGTAAGGCGTGAACCGGACCCGGTTGGAGCCGGCTTTCTCGGCTAGATCCGCCACGGCGGTCAGGATCGTTCCCGACACCCGCCCGGCGATCGGGGCGACGCCGACCGCGTTGAGCCCATTACGGAGTCGCTGCACCCCGACGTGGTCGATAGGACGGGTGACCGGCTCCGGCGCCGGACCATCGATCAACGAGCGCTTGAGGTATTCGGCCTCGAGGACCTCGCGGAACCTCTGCGCTCCCCAGTCCTTGATCAGGAACTTCAACCGCGCCTTGGACCGCAGCCGCCGGTAGCCGTAGTCACGGAAGGCACTGACCACCGCCTCCCACACATCGGGAACCTCGTCCAGCGGCACCCAGGCGCCGAGGCGCTGGGCCAGCATCGGGTTGGTGGACAGCCCGCCGCCGACGAACACGTCGAAACCCGGGCCGTGCTCGGGATGGTTGACCCCGATGAAGGCGACGTCGTTGACCTCGTGCACCACGTCCTGCAGACCGCTGATCGCCGTCTTGAACTTGCGCGGCAGGTTGGCGTATTCCGGCTTGCCGACATAGCGGCGCACGATCTCCTCGATCGCCGGGGTGCCGTCGATCACCTCGTTGAGCGACTCGCCGGCCAGCGGTGAGCCGAGCACCACGCGCGGGCAGTCCCCGCAGGCTTCGGTGGTCTGCAGGCCGACCTCATCGAGCCTGCGCCAGATCTCCGGCATGTCCTCGATGCGGATCCAGTGGTACTGGATGTTCTGCCGGTCGGAGATGTCGGCGGTGTCCCGGGCGAACTCGGTCGAGAGCTGACCGAGGGTGCGCAGTGCATGGGTGCTCAGTGCGCCTCCATCGCTGCGGACCCGCAGCATGAAATAGGGGGCTTCGAGGAGATCGATGTTCTCCTCACCGGTGAACGTGCCGTCGTAGCCCTCGTTGCGCTGGGTGTAGAGCCCCCACCAGCGCAACCGGCCGCGCAGATCGGTCTTGTCGATGCTGTCGAAGCCCTGTTTGGCGTAGATGTTCTCAACGCGCTGTCGCACGGCCAGCGAGTCCTGCTCCTTCTTGAACTCCTCGTTAGCGTTGAGCGGTTCGCGCTCGCCGAGCGCCCATTGTCCTTCACTGCGGGGTCCCTCGCTGCGGGACTTCGCTGTGGTCATGAAGTACTCCTGGGATGAGGAGCTGTGGGACGGCGCGCAGCAACCGAAACAACGTTGGTTCGCCTGGCGCAGATCCGTCAGTCAGCTGGACGTGTTCGGGCTACGGCACGAGCGGACAACAACAACAGCTGCAGATGCGCTTGAAGTCGACATGCCGCCGCGACACCAGCGCAACAGGGCGCTGCAGAACGGAGCCGACGGCCATGGGCCAATTGTGCCATGACCTCCGGCGCCCGCCCTAACCGGGAAGAACTTCGCCGCGCGGTGAGCCAAACCCCTGCCGCGGGGTCTCTGGAACACTGAGCCCATGCTGCCCGAGATCACGGTGAGCGCGGGCACGGCGTTCGGCATCTACCTGCACGTCCCGTTCTGTGCGACCCGCTGCGGCTACTGCGACTTCAACACCTACACCGCCGCCGAACT
>JAIOQK010000300.1 GCA_021413425.1 Mycobacterium sp. | reverse complement strand
AGCGCGGTATCGGCCGCGGTGACGTGGTGGCCTTCCTCGACAAGAACCACCCGGCCTGTGTGGAGACCACCCTGGCGGCAGCGTCGCTGGGCGCGGCCACGGCGATCATCAACTTCCGCCTTGCCGGTAGCGAGATGGACTTCGTCCTCAACGATTCCGGCGCCAAGCTGATGATCGTCGGCGCGGAACTCGCCGACGGCGTCGACAAGATCCGCGATCGAATCCCCGGCGTCGAGCACATCATCTCCGTCACCCCCGAGGGCGGCGAAGGCGACGAGTACGAGGCGATGCTCGCGGCGGCCACCCCGCGCGGACGCGGCGCCGACGTCACCCCCGACGACGTCTGCGTCATCTTGTACTCCTCGGGCACCACTGGAAATCCCAAGGGCATCAGGCTTTCTCAGGCCAACCTGGTGGCGCATACCCTCAACGCCGGCACCTTCGAGTTCGAGTCCGACGACAAGAACATGGTGTCCATGCCGCTGTTCCACGTCGGCGGCTCGTCGTACGCGCAGTTCGGCATCCACGCCGGCATCCCCAGCATCATGACCCGCGAGGTGGACGGGGCGTCGCTGGCCGGTGCGCTGCTGGCCGGGGCCACCCGCACCTTCCTGGTGCCGGCGGTGCTGGCCAAGGTGATGGAGATGGGCCCCGACGCCATCACGCTGTTCAACCAGCTGCGCACCTTCGTCTATGGCGCCTCACCCATGCCGCCGGCGCTGCTGCGGACCGCTCTGCAGGCGTTCCCCGACACCGACTTCGTCCAGGTCTACGGCCTCACCGAGGTGTGCGGTGCCGTCACCCAGCTGTCCCCGGAGGCCCACCGCGACGACTCCCGGCCCGAGCGGCTCACCAGCGCCGGCCAGCCGGCCCGCGAGGTCGAGGTCAAGGTCGTCAACCCCGACACCCTCGAGGAGGTGCCGGTCGGCCAGCCCGGCGAATTGTGGTTCCGCACCCCGCAGTTGATGGAGGGCTATCACAACAAGCCCGACGCCACCCGTGAGGCGATCACCGATGACGGCTGGTTCCGCACCGGTGACATCGGCCGCGTCGACGACGGCGGCTTCGTCTTCGTCGAGGACCGGCTCAAGGACATGATCATCTCCGGCGGCGAGAACATCTACTCCGTCGAGGTGGAGCGGGCGCTCACCGATCACCCCGCCGTCATGGACGCCGCGGTGTTCGGCATTCCCGACGACAAGTGGGGCGAGTCGGTGAAGGCCGTCGTGGAACTCTCCGCCGGCCAGCAGACCTCCCCGGAGGAACTGATCGCCTGGTGCAAGGAGAAGCTGGCCGGCTACAAGTGCCCGCGCAGCGTCGAGATCACCGAGGAGTTGCCCCGCAACCCCACCGGCAAGCTGCTCAAGAAGGATCTGCGCAAGCCGTACTGGGAGAACCGCGACCGCGCGATCTGATGGATCTCGACGACCTGCTGGACCGCCTGCATGTCGTCGCCCTTCCGATGCGGGTGCGCTTCCGCGGTATCACCACCCGCGAGGTTGCACTGATCGACGGCCCCGTCGGCTGGGGCGAGTTCGGTGCCTTCGGGGAATACGAACCGAACGAAGCCGCCCGGTGGCTCGCCTCGGGCATCGAATCCGCCTACACCGCAGCACCTCCCGCACTGCGGACGCGCATCCCCATCAACGCCACGGTGCCCGCGGTGCCGGTCGACCGGGTCCCCGAGGTGCTGGCCCGTTTTCCGGGTGCGCGCACCGCCAAGGTGAAGGTCGCCGAACCGGGGCAGACCCTGGCCGACGACGTCGCCCGCGTCGAGGCCGTCCGGGCGGTGATACCGGTGGTGCGGGTGGACGCCAACGGCGGCTGGAGCGTGGAGCAGGCCGTGACCGCGGCGGCCGCCCTGACCGACGGCGGTCCACTGGAGTACATCGAGCAGCCCTGCCGCACGGTCGCCGAGCTCGCCCAGGTGCGCCGCCGGATCGGCGTCCCGGTGGCCGCC
Organism: Mycobacterium sp.; assembly: GCA_021413425.1. Lineage (GTDB taxonomy): Bacteria > Actinomycetota > Actinomycetes > Mycobacteriales > Mycobacteriaceae > Mycobacterium. Next base: position 1,507 of record JAIOQK010000300.1, on the reverse strand, counting down.
GATGAGAGCATCCGCCGGGCCGACGACCCGCTGGCGGTGGTGCGCGCCGGTGCGGCCGATATCGCGGTCCTCAAAGTGGCGCCGCTGGGCGGGGTGCGGGCGCTGCTGGACATCGCCGCAGCGATCGACGTCCCGGTGGTCATCTCCAGCGCGCTGGATTCCGCGGTCGGCATCGCCTCCGGGCTGGCCGCCGCGGCCGCTCTGCCGCACCTGCAGCACGCCTGCGGACTGGGCACCGGCGGGCTGTTCGTGCAGGACGTGGCGGAACTGAGGGCCGTCGACGGGTACCTGCCGGTGCGCGCCGCCGTCCCCGATCCGGCCCGGCTGGCCGCGCTGGCCGCACCGGCGGACCGCCGGGACATCTGGATCGCCCGGGTGAAAGACTGTTGGGCATGGCTTCGATAACCCTGGGCGGAAAGCCCGTCAACACCATCGGTAACCTCCCCGCGGTCGGCACTAAAGCGCCCGACTTCACCCTGGCCGGTGCCGACCTCAGCACCGTCAGCAGCGAGCAGTTCCGCGGAAAGCCGCTGCTGCTCAACATCTTCCCCTCAGTGGATACGCCGGTCTGCGCCGCCAGCGTTCGCAAGTTCAATGAGCAGGCGGCTGCGGCGGGGCTGACGGTGGTCTGCGTGTCGAAGGATCTGCCGTTCGCGCTCAAGCGGTTCTGCGGTGCCGAGGGCATCGACAACGTCACTGCGGCCTCGGCGTTCCGCGACGGCTTCGGCGACGACTTCGGCATCACCATCACCGACGGGCCGATGGCCGGGTTGCTGGGCCGTGCGGTGGTGGTCGTCGGCGCCGACGGCAAGGTGGTCTACACCGAACTGGTTCCCGAGATCGCCTCCGAGCCCGATTACGAGGCCGCACTGGCCGCTGCGGGCTGAGCGCGGGCGTGACGCTGGCCTACAACGACAGCGGGTCCGGCGATCCGGTGTTGTTCATCGCCGGTACCGGCGGTGCCGGTCGCACCTGGCACATCCACCAGGTTCCGGCGTTCCTGGACGCCGGTTACCGCTGCATCACCTTCGATAACCGCGGCGTCGGTGACACCGAGAACGCCGACGGCTTCTCCACCGCGCAGATGGTCGCCGACACCGCCGCGCTGATCGAGAAGGCCGTCGGCGGTCCGGCCCGGCTGGTGGCGATGTCGATGGGTGCGTTCATCGCCCAGGAGTTGATGCTGGCCCGCCCGGAACTGGTCAGCCAGGCCGTGCTGATGGGGACCCGCGGACGCCTCGACGACACCCGCAGGGCGTTCCGGGCCGCCGATGTCGCACTAGCCGAGTCCGGAGCCGACCTGCCGGCCGCCTACGCCGCGAAAGTCCGGGTGCTGGAGAACTTCTCACCCAAGACCATCAACTCCCCTGCGGTCGCGGAGTGGCTGGAGATGTTCGCGGCCTTCCCGCTGCGGCGCACGCCGGGCTGGCGGGCGCAGCTGACCGTGGTGCCCGCCGAGAACCGGCTGCCGGCCTACCGGGCCATCACCACCGAGGTGCTGGTGATC
>JAIOQK010000299.1 GCA_021413425.1 Mycobacterium sp. | reverse complement strand
AAGCGGCTGTGCTGATGGTGGGCTTGGCGGTCGTGGCGGGCGTTTTGGCTCCCGTCGCCAATGCCCGGCCGACCTGCCAGGACACCAACACCAAGACCGTCTGCCAGACCAACGGCAGTGTGTCGATCAAGGCACGCCCGGGTACGACCGCACCGCCGGCCAACCTGCCGGTGTTCCCGTGGCTCGGCATGCCGGGCGCACGACGGTAGTCAACGCCTAGCGCCCGTTCTCCGAACACACGGCCGATCCCTTCGGGGGTCGGCCGTGTGTTCGTTTTCCTCCGGTGTGACCGCTACGAGCCGTGCAACTGGTTTTGCGCGGCTTCCAGGCCGACTTCGATGAGAAGTTCGCAAGCGTCGGCACCCTGTTCGCAGATCACCGGGACCTCGGGGCGTTCGGTGCTACCGAAGTTCTCCAAGACGAACGCGGCGGGGTCCTTGCGACCCGGCGGTCGGCCGATCCCGATGCGCACCCGCTGAAATTCCTTGGTACCCAGCGCGTTCGCCACTGACCGCAGGCCGTTGTGGCCGCCTTCGCCGCCGCCGATCTTGAGGCGAATCGTGCCGAAGTCGATGTCCAGTTCGTCGTGGATGACGATCACGTCGCCGGCATTCACCGAATAGAACTTCGCCAGCGGACCCACCTGCCGGCCGGACTCGTTCATATAGCAGCGCGGCTTGGCCAGCACGATCGGCCGGTGGCCGAGGCGTCCGGTGACGATCTCCGCACCGGAACGCTTGTGCACTTTGAATGGCGCACCCATCCGGGCGGCGAGCACGTCGGCGACCATGAAACCCAGGTTGTGCCGGGTCTTGGCGTACTGCGCGCCCGGATTGCCCAGGCCGACGACCAGCAGTGGCTCGGCCACCGCCGGGCTTACTCGGCCTTGTCGGTGTCGGCGGGCTCGCCTTCGGCCGCGGACTCCGCAGCCTCGGCGGCCTGCTCTTCCACCGACTCGCCGCCACCTTCGGACTCGAGATCCTCGGCGGTGGGCGCGGTGATGATGTTGACCACGAGCATGTCCGGGTCACTGACCAGGGTGACGCCCTCGGGCAGCGTGATGTCCTTGGCCAGGATCTGGGTGCCCTCCTCGGCGCCCTCGACCGACACGGTGAAGCCCTCCGGGATGGACAGCGCCTCAGCCTCGACCTCGATGGCGGTGGCATCCTGGGCCACCAGTGTGCCGGAGGCGGCGTCGCCCTCCACGTGGACCTGCACCTCGACGTTCACCTTCTCGCCGCGGCGCACGATGATCAGGTCGGCGTGCTGGATGACCCGCTTGACCGGGTGCATCGCCAGGGCCTTGGTGAGCGCCAACTGCTCCTGGCCGTCGATCTGCAGACTCAGGACGGCGTTGGTGCCGGACTTGCGCAGCACGGCGGCGAAGTCGCGGGCGTTGAGTTCGAGGTGCGTGGGGGCGGCGCCGTGGCCGTAGAGCACCGCGGGAACCTTGCCGTCGCGCCGGGCCTGACGGGATGCGCCCTTGCCGGTGCGGGTGCGCACCTCAACGGCGAGTTCGGTGGTTTTGGCTCCTGCGGCCATGGGATGCTCCTACCTTCGGTGTTGTGTCTGCACGGTGAAGGCGGGCGTGAACGCTCAGTGAAGAGCGAAGCCTCGTCGATAACGGTGGCCATCCACCCTCGCCGTGACGCGTGTCCCAGGTTAGCGGATCGGTTGGCCCGGCCGGAAATCGCCGAGCATCCGACTACTTCACCGCGACGTTGAAACCCTTGATGACCTGCAGTACCTCCGGCGCCGCGGCGGCGGCCTCGTTGGCCAGCGTGGTGACGGTGAACTGCACCAGATAGCGCTGGAACGCCGGGGCCGGCGTCACCGGGATGACGATCCGGTTGAAGGTGTGCAGGCGGGCGCCCTCGAGTTCATAGCTGCCCTCGATCATCGCCGATGGGAAGCCGTTGAAGTCGGCGTCGGAGTAGTTCAGCCGCTTGAAGTCCTTGGACAACTCGGCGCTGTCGTCGGCGTGCTTCAGCGCGGCCGGCACATCGAAGTTCCCGTCGAGGGAGAACACCATGACCATCGCGGTGGGGTAGGTGTTGTTCTTCGCGATCGCCTCGGTGCCCGGGGAGAAATTCGGATTGGCGTAGGTGCTCCAACCCGGCGGCCGTGGCAGCGTCACGGTGAGATCGGTCAGCTCCTTCAGCGGCACCTGCTTGCCCGTCACCCCGACGCTGGACAGATATTCGGCGATCGGTACGGGACGTGCCGACGTCGTCTCGGTTTCGGTCGGGCTGGTGGGCGTGGTCCAGATCGTGGAGTAGTCGGGGGTCTGGGTTTCGCAACCCACCAGGGCAGCGGACACCAGCGCCGCGGCCAGCCAGCTGATTGGTTTGAGCATCGGTGCGCTTATGCGTCCCCGTCGAACAGGCCTGGGACCGAGCCGTTTTCGAAGACCGCATGAATGGTGCTCGCCAGCAGTGGTGCGATGGACAGCACCGTCAGCTGCGGGAAGCGCTTCGATTCGTCGATCGGCAGGGTGTTGGTGACGATCACCTCGCGCGCTCCGCAGGCGGCCAGCCGCTCGGCGGCCGGGTCGGAGTTCACTCCGTGGGTCGCGCCGATGATGACGTCTTTGGCGCCGTCGTCGCGCAGCTGTTTCACCGC
>JAIOQK010000298.1 GCA_021413425.1 Mycobacterium sp. | reverse complement strand
GGCGGCTGCGACCGAACCGGCGTGCGCATCGGCCAGGCCCGCGGCGAAGGAGCCGAGCACCGCACCCCGTGGCCCGAGGACATCAGCGCCCCATCTTCCGACGAGCAGCGCGAAGATCAGGACCGCGGCCAGGATCAAGGCCGGACGAAGCGCGAAGGGACGCCCCGGAGCCACCGCCGGCTCGTGCGCCGCGCCGTCCTCGCTCGGCTCGGTGCTCGCGCTACCGCGATACACCGCAGCGGCGATCACCGCGAGAACCAGCGCCGCGGCTGCCACCGGCGGCCACAGCCGGCGCAGCACATCCGGGTCGACGACGCCGATCACCACGACCAATTGCACGAAGGTGGCCAGGCTGGCTGCCAATGCGCTCGCCAGTGGGGCCCGCACCGTTCCAAGGGTTCGGCTGAGCCTGCCCATCGACGCGGTCGTGGCACTCGCCGATACAAAGCCGCCGGCCAATCCGGTCACGATCAGACCGCGCTGCGGACCCAGCGCCCGAACGCCGATATACCCCAGCCAGCCGATCCCGGTCAGCAGCACGACGAGCAGCCACACCTTCGCCGGGTTGAGCACGCCATAGGGACCGAGCGGCTGGTCCGGCAACAGGGGCAGGACGACGAACGCCACCACGAAGAACTTGATGGCGTCCTCGAGCTCGACCTCGCTGACGATGTCGCGGGCGAATCGGTGGATACGGGTCTTGGAGACCAGCAGACCCACCACCACAACGGCGAGCGCCACGGCCAACGCAGGGCGGGTGTAGGCGAGGACCCCGAGAAGATATGCGACGATCGCGGCGATCTCGGTGGTGGTTCCCGGATCGTCCTCACTGGTGCGGAAGTACGCGAGCACCATCAGCGCCGCGACGCCTGCCAAGCCGAGGACCACCGCCCATTGGCTGAAGCTGGCCGTAATGGCCCCCGCAAGGGCCAGCAGCGCGAAGGAGCGCGACCCCGCGGGCAGCCGGTGAGTATGGGTGCGTTCCCGCTCGAAGCCGAGCAGCAGGCCGATAGCCGTCGCCACCAGGAACGGCTGGATCTGCTGCCAGGTCAACAGCTACTCCGGCACCCTGATGCTCTTGGGCACAGCGCAGGCAATAGCGAGGGTGCGCACATTGCCGCGCCCGCCCGGGGTGCCGCTACCTGTCCTTGCGGCCGGGCCGCGGCGGGGGCGGCGGGGTGGCCTTGGTGGTCGGCTCGAACTTGCCGCCCTTCTTCGGGTCGTATGTGCCCTTCTTGGGGTCTGCCATGGTGCTGCCTCTCATCGGAATCTCAATTGCCACGCTATCGGAGCGTCATGGTGGATAAGTAGAGTTCGCCTCAACCAGGAGGTGCAGGGATGGCGGGCGGTCTTGTCGGCTTACTCGATGACGTGGCTGCGCTGGCGAAATTGGCAGCGGCGTCGGTGGACGACGTCGGCGCGGCCGCCGCCAAGGCCAGCATGAAGGCCGCCGGCGTGGTGGTCGACGACGCGGCTGTCACACCGGCGTATGTCCGCGGACTCGCCGCCGAGCGCGAGTTACCTATCATCCGGCGCATCGCCGTCGGTTCACTGCGCAACAAGCTGCTCATCATCCTGCCCGCGGTTCTGCTGCTCAGCGCGATAGCGCCGGTGGTGGTGGAGGTGATTCTGATGTTCGGTGGGTGCTTCCTGGCCTACGAGGGTGCCCACAAGATCATCCACGCGTTGCGTCATGACGACCACGACCACGACGCGCCGGCCGCTCAACTCGGTCCCGACGCGGAGTCCACGACCATCGCCGGCGCCATCCGCACCGACTTCATCCTCTCGGCGGAGATCATGGTGATCGCGCTCAAAGAGGTCCTCTCCGAGCCGTTGGTGTCGCGCGGGGTAATCCTGATCGTGGTCGCGGTGGGCATCACCGCGGTGGTCTACGGGGTGGTCGCGCTCATCGTCAAGATGGATGACGTGGGCCTGCGCCTTGCCGAGCGGCCCTCGCGGGGGGCGCAGCGGCTGGGCCGGCTGATGGTCGCCGGGATGCCCAAGGTCCTGTCCTGGCTGTCGGTGATCGGGATCGCCGCGATGCTGTGGGTCGGTGGTCACATCCTGCTGGTCGGACTCGACGAGTTGGGGTGGACCACGCCGTATCACCTGGTGCACCTGCTCGAGGAGGCCGTGCACGGGGTGGCCGGTGTCGGCGGTGTCCTGGCGTGGGTCGTCAACACGGTGGCTTCGGCGCTGGTCGGTCTGGTGGTCGGCACCCTCATCGTGCTTGTCGTGGAACGTCTCCCGTTCCGCCGGTCGGGAAAATGACCGCATGGCCTTCATCCATATCGTGACGTTCAAGTGGCGTGACGAGGGCGTGGACAGCGCCGCCATCGCTGATGCCCTGCGTGATCTCACCGCCCGACTCGACGGGGTGCAGAGCTACCTGTGCGGCCCGGACGCCGGCCACACGCCAGGCGCCTACGACTTCGCGGTGGTGGGCACCTTCGATGACGCGGAGCTTTTCGCGGCGTACCGCGATCATCCCGAGCACCAACGGATCCTTCAGGAGATGATCCTGCCGAATGCGGAGTCCCGCACGGTTGTTCAGCTTCAGGGCTGACTAGCCGGACTGACTAGCCGCCTGCGTTGCGGACCAGTTCGATCGCGAACTGATTGATGAAGGCCCCTGCTTGGGGATCGCCGCGGTCACACGACCCATCGGATTCACCAACCCGTTTGAGCCACAGGTAGGCGTCGGCGTGCGCTCCGGCAGTATCGGTGGTGGGTTTGGCGCCCAGTGCCCGGCCGCGGGGGTTGCACCAACTCAACGGGGCGTCGGGCAGGGGGCCGGCGCCGTTGCGCGAGGTGTCGATCACGTAGTGCGATCCGCCGGTGAGTCCGGAAATCGTTTCGCCGTAACCGATTTCCTCCTCGGTGGTGTAGTAGTTCGTGATGTTGAGGCTGAAGCCCCTAGCCTTGCTGACTCCGACCTGGTTGAGCCGATCCGCCATCACCTCGGCGGTGACCCAGCGGGAGTGCCCGCCGTCGATGTACACGGTCGCGGCCGGGTTACGGGTCAGGGAGTCCACCGCGTAGCTGATCAGATCGAAGCGTTCTTGGCGCTGGTCGGCCGAGAGGCAGTCGGCCATGGCGAGCGCGTCGGGTTCAAGGATGATTGCCGCCGGCATGGAGCCCAGCCCCGCAGCGATGGAGTCGATCCATCCGCGGTAGCCGGCATCGCTGGAGAAGCCGCCGGCGGCGAAGCTGCCGCAGTCGCGGTACGGGATGGCGTAGATCGCAAAGATCGGGGTGGCACCGGCGGCCTGCGCAGCGCCGGCGTACCGCGACACCGTGTTGGTGACCGTGGCCGCCGGGAATGCGTGGTCGAGCCAGTACGCCTGGGGGGTGTTGGCGATCGCGGTGAGCTCCGGACTCGGCGGGTTGGCGTTCTTGGCCGCGGTCATGGCCCGCGAGATGGGGTCGACGTAGAAGGGCCTGCCGGCCAGCGGGTTGCCGTCGTCGGCCAGGGCGACCGGGCACCCGAGGCCGGCAACCGCCGCCACCACCACGAAAGGGGCGATCCAGCGGGCGGCCACACCTTGAGCGGAAAACATCACCTCGGAAAAATAGTGCACCTTGGCTACGTGCACCAATTGATTCGTCAAGGCGGATTGGATGCATGAGGTCGCTGGCAAATAGGATCGACACCGCGATGACGGACAACGACCTCGATGTGCGCCCGGCCGCGGCCGGAAAGGTTGCGGACCGGGTGGCAGCCGAAGCGCTGCGCCGTCGTACCTTCGCCGTCATCAGCCACCCCGACGCCGGCAAGTCGACACTGACCGAGGCGCTGGCACTGCACGCCCGGGTGATTACCGAGGCCGGGGCCATTCACGGCAAAGCCGGCCGCCGCGCCACGGTGTCGGACTGGATGGAGATGGAGCAGGCCAGGGGCATCTCCATCACCTCTACCGCACTGCAGTTCCCCTACCGCTCCCCCGACGGGCAGGACTGCGTCATCAACCTGCTCGACACACCCGGCCACGCCGACTTCTCCGAAGACACCTATCGGGTGCTCAGCGCGGTGGATTGCGCGGTCATGCTGATCGACGCCGCCAAAGGCCTCGAACCGCAGACCCTCAAGCTCTTCCAGGTGTGCCACCACCGCCGCATCCCGATCATCACGGTGATCAACAAATGGGACCGCCCGGGCCGACACGCACTGGAACTCCTCGACGAGATCTCCCAACGCATCGGGGTCAAACCCACTCCGTTGACGTGGCCGGTCGGGATCGCCGGTGACTTCTTGGGGGTCCTGGACCGCCGGACCGGCAACTACATCCGGTTCACCCGCACGGCCGGCGGTGCCACCGCCGCCCCGGAGGAACACATCGCCCCGGAGCACGCGGAGCAGGCCGCCGGTGTCGACTGGATCAACGCGTCGGAGGAATGCGAGTTGCTCTCCGCGGACGGCGGCGACCACAACCAGGATTCCTTCCTGCGGGGGGAGACGACGCCGGTCCTGTTCACCTCCGCGGCGCTGAATTTCGGCGTGAATCAGTTGCTGGACACATTGGTCAGGCTCGCGCCGCCACCGAGAGGGCAACTCGACGTCGACGGAGATCTGCGCCCGGTTGATTCGGCCTTCAGTGCGTTCGTGTTCAAGGTCCAGGCCGGTATGGACTCCGCCCACCGCGATCGGATCGCCTACGCGCGGGTGTGCTCGGGGACTTTCGAGCGCGGCGACGTACTGACCCATGCCGCCACCGGCAAGCCGTTCGTCACCAAGTACGCCCAATCGGTGTTCGGCCAGCAGCGCTCAACCCTGGACAGCGCGTGGCCGGGAGACGTCATCGGTTTGGCCAACGCGGCGGCACTGCGGCCGGGCGACACTCTGTTCCGCGACACCCCAGTGCACTTCCCGCCGATACCGAGTTTCTCCCCGGAGCACTTCGCCGTCGCGCGCGGCACCGACCCCAGTAAGCACAAACAGTTCCGTAAGGGCATCGAGCAACTGGCGCAGGAAGGCGTGGTGCAGGTTCTGCGTTCCGACCGGCGCGGTGACCAGGCGCCGGTGTTCGCCGCGGTCGGCCCGATGCAGTTCGAGGTGGCCAGCCACCGGATGGAGACGGAGTTCAGTTCGCCGATCGCATTGGAAGCTCTGCCGTACACGATCGCCCGCGCCGTCGATCCCGGGGATGCGCCGTTCGTGAACCAGCAGGTGTCGATCGAGGTGCTCACCCGGACCGATGGTGTGATGCTCGCTCTGTTCAGCACGAAGTGGCGTCTGCAAGGGTTCGAGCAGGACAACCCCGACGTGCGACTGAGTTCGCTGGTGGCGGCGGGAGACTGAGCCCCGCGACTTACACCGGCAGCGTTGTGCCGGTCTCGCGCTCAGCGAACTCCCACAGCCGCGCTGCGTCCTCGTAGTCGCAGGCACCCGCTGCCCGCCCGCTGAGCGTCGGGCCGCCTTTGAGGCCCAGGCGGCTGTCGATGCCAACGTAGCTGCCCGGCGGGATCGGTTCGGTGATGCAGTACAGCGTGGGCGCTGCTCCGGCGTCGATGTCGTTGGCCAGCTTCCCGGCGGCCGCCCGCACCACGGTGTGAAACGCCGCCAACGCGCCGCGATCGGAGACGTTCGACAGGTTCGACGCCACCCATCCGGGGTGGGTCAGGTAGCTGCGCACCGGCGACCCGGCCGCCCGCAGCCGCCGGTCGAGTTCAAGTCCCCACAGCATCACGGCCAGTTTCGAACGCCCGTAAGCCGATAAGGCAGACCACTTACGGGTGCGCAGGTGCGGGTCGTCGAAGGCGATCGTGGCCGTCTTGTGCGCGTCGGAACCGACATTGATGATCTGTGATCGCACCCGCGGGAATAGCAGATTGGTCAAGGCGAACGGTCCGAGGAAGTTGGTACCCAGCGTGGTTTCGAACCCGTCGACGGTCTCGGTGCGCTGCGCGGTGACCACACCTGCGTTGTTGATCAGGATGTCGACGTCGCCGTCGAACAGATCCGGAAACGCCCGCACCGACGCCTGATCGGCGAGGTCGAGTTTGATCACCGTGGTGTCACCGCCCATCTCAGCGGCGCGCTGCGCACCCAGTTCCAGATTGCGGACCGCGAGGATCACCTGCGCACCGGCACGGGCGAGCGCTGCCGCGGTGCCCAGCCCCACGCCGTTGGTGGCACCGGTCACGATGATGCGGGTGCCACCCAGATTGCCGAGTCGGCCCACCGACCACTGTGTCGTCACCGTGGTGAGCGTAACGACACCGCCGCGGCTACACCTGCGCTACGCGGCCGTTCTCAACCCGCCATGACCGGTCCACCCGGACATTCGCCAGCATGCGGCGGTCGTGGGTCACCAGCAGCAGCGCGCCGTCGTAGCTCTCCAGCGCCTGCTCGAGCTGCTCGATGGCGGCCAGGTCGAGATGGTTCGTCGGCTCGTCGAGAACCAGCACATTGGTGCCGCACGCCTGCAACAACGCCAGGCCGGCGCGGGTTCGTTCTCCGGGCGAGAGTTCGTCGATTTGGCGTTCCACGTGATCGGAACGCAGTCCGAACTTGGCGAGCAGGGTGCGTACGTCGGCGGTCGACCAGGACGGCACCCGCTGCTCGAACCGGTCGACGAGTCTGCCCGGCCCGGCGAGGTCGGCGCGGGCCTGGTCGATCTCACCGATGGCGACATTGGCGCCCAGACTCGCACGGCCCTCATCCGGTGATCGGCGACCCAGCAGCAGGCGCAACAGAGTCGACTTGCCCGCTCCATTGGGCCCGGTGATGCCGATCCGCTCGCGCGCGTCAACCTGGAGTGACACCGGCCCCAGGACGAAGTCGCCCTGCCGCACGACGGCGTTGTCCAGAGTGGCGACCACCGCACTGGACCGCGGCGCCGCTCCAATGGTGAACTGCAGTTCCCATTCCTTGCGGGGTTCGGCGACCTCCTCGAGGCGGGCGATCCGGCTCTCCATCTGACGTACTTTTTGCGCCTGCTTCTCGCTGGACTCGGTGGCGGCGCGGCGGCGGATCTTGTCGTTGTCGGGTGCCTTGCGTATCGCGTTGCGGACACCCTGACTCGACCACTCCCGCTGCGTGCGTGCGCGGGCCACGAGGTCGTCGCGCTTGTCGGCGAACTCCTCGTATTCCTCGCGGCGGTGCCGACGGGTGACCTCACGTTCCTGTAGATAACTGTCATAGCCGCCGCCGAACACCGTGGTGGTGTTCTGCGCCAGATCCAGTTCCAGCACCCGAGTCACACTGCGGGCGAGGAATTCCCGATCGTGGCTCACCAGCACCACACCACCGCGAAGGTCGCGGACGAAGTCCTCCAGCCGTGCCAGGCCATCAAGATCGAGATCGTTGGTCGGCTCGTCGAGCAGCACGACGTCGAACCGAGACAGCATCAGTACGGCCAGCCCGACTCGCGACGCCTGCCCACCGGAGAGCGCGGTCATCGGCGTCGCATCCGGTTGCACCGCATCGGAATCCAGACCCAGATCTGCCAGCACGGCAGGCAGCCGTTCATCGAGATCCGCCGCGCCGCTCGCCAGCCAGTGATCCAGCGCGGTGGAGTAGGCGTCGGCCGGATCCGGTTGTGTCGGATCCGAGACACCGTCCGCCAGGGCCGCGGCAGCGGCATCCATGGCCAGGGTCGCCGCGGCGCAGCCGGTCCGGCGGGCGATATAGGCCGCGACCGTCTCACCGGGTATCCGCTGATGCTCCTGCGGCAGCCAACCGACGAAGGCGTCCGCCGGGGCGAGGCTCACGGTGCCCTCAAGCGGCGCGAGGTCCCCGGCCAGAATCCGCAGCAACGTGCTTTTGCCCGCGCCGTTGGCGCCGACGACCCCGATGACATCACCGGGCGCCACGGTCAGATCCACACCCTCGAAGAGGGTTCGGTGCGCGTATCCGCCGGCCACGTTCTTGGCGACGAGCGTTGCGGTCATAGCCCTATCGTCGCAGCATCGCAGCCACGCCCGCGCCGCGCATTAGGGTGTTCTCCGTCAGCCTCGGCGAACCGGCTGGCAGAACAGTAGGGCGAATCCATGACCGCAGAATCAGAGACCCCGGCGCTCGAAGCGCGGGTCGGCCACTACTACCAGATGGACGGCACGTACCTGGTCGGCCGCGAGAAGGTGCGCGAGTACGCCCGCGCCGTGCAGGACTACCACCCCGCGCACTGGGATCTCGACGCCACCGTGAAACTGGGTTACCCCGAACTGGTGGCGCCGCTGACGTTCACCTCGACCCCCGGCATGTCGTGCAACCGGCGGATGTTCGAGTCGGTGGTCGTCGGCTACCACACCTATGTGCAGACCGAAGAGGTCTTCGAGCAGCACAGGCCGATTGTGGCAGGCGATGAACTGCACATCGATGTGGAACTGACATCGGTGCGCCGAATCGCCGGCCGCGATCTGATCACCGTGACCAACACCTTCACCGACACCGCCGGTGAACGGGTGCACACCCTGCACACCACCGTCGTCGGCGTGACATCCGAGGACATCAATCCGGCCGTCAAAGAGGCCGTGCAGAAGACGATGATGCATGACGTCGACATCATGGGGGTCGGCGGCTCCGACGCCCACTACGTCAAAACAGTGCGCCCCGAAGGCGATGTGCGGATCGCCGACGACTCGGCGCGCAGCCCGGCGACCGCGAACTTCGATGACCTCACCGTCGGCGACGAACTCCCCGCGCACCACACCCGGCTCTCACGCGGCGACCTGGTGAACTACGCCGGGGTGGCCGGCGACGCCAACCCGATCCATTGGGACGAGGACATCGCCAAGCTGGCCGGGCTTCCCGATGTGATCGCCCACGGCATGCTCACCATGGGTCTGGGGTCAGGATTCGTCTCGGCGTGGTCGGGCGATCCCGGCGCGGTGACCCGCTACGCGGTGCGGCTGTCGGCGCCGGCGATCGTGTCGGCCACCGAGGGTGCCGACATCGAGTTCAGCGGCAAGATCAAATCGCTGGATCCTCAGACCCGGACCGGTGTCGTGCTGGTGTCCGCGAAGTCCGCGGGTCGCAAGATCTTCGGCCTGGCCACCCTGGACATCCGCTTCCGCTGAGCTGACGCACACCCGGCGCCGTGACCGACACCGAAGACTTCCCCGTCGCCAGTCGGCGACCGCACATTCTGCGACTGGTGTTGTTCGCCGCCGTCCTGGTCACGATGTTCTATCTCGTGGCGGTGCGCCGGGTCATCGACATCGAGGCCGTCCGCAGCGCTGTGGCCGCGAGTGGACCGATTGCTCCGCTGCTCTACATCCCGGCCTCAGCCCTGTTGGCCGCGATCTTCGTGCCTGGTCCCCTGCTGGCAGCAGGCAGTGGCTTTCTCTTCGGGCCGGTGCTCGGAACCTTCGTCACCCTGGGGTCGACGGCGACGACGGCTGTGATCGCCGCGCTGATCGGTCGGCACGCCGGACGGGACAGCGCCCGGGCGCTGATCGGAGCGCAGTGGTCCGAACGCATCGACACCCAGATCACGCGGCGGGGACTGTGGGCGGTCGTCGGGCAGCGGTTCGTACCCGGAATCTCCGATGCATTGGCGTCCTACGCCTTCGGTGCATTCGGAATGCCGTTGTGGCAGATGGCGATCGGTGCGTTGATCGGATCGGCGCCGCGCGCGTTCGTGTACACCGCGCTCGGGGCCTCCATCTCGGATCTGAACTCTCCGCTGGCCTACGTGGCGATCGGGGTCTGGTGTGTCACCGCGATCATCGGCGCATTCGCCGCCCATCGCGGGTACCGCAGCTGGCGCGCTCAGCACTGAGGGCCTAGGGGCGGTTCCCGAGGTAGATGGTGGCCGCCGACCGTCCGCGGGTCAGCGGGTTGTCGAACCAGACGGACTCGGCATCCACTTCGGTGAACACCGACGCGAGCACCGCGGTGAAATCCTCGTCTGGTGGATCATCGGACCACATCGCGAACACGCCGCCCGGGCCCAGTCGTTCGGATGCGGCGCGCAGACCATCACGGGTGTAGAAGTCGGCGTGCGGATCGTGCAGCACGTGGCGCGGCGAGTGGTCGATGTCGAGCAGGATGGCGTCATAGGTGCGGTCCGGGTCGCCCGGATCGAATCCCACCGCATCCGTGGCACCGGCGAAGAAGTCCGCGCAGACCAGCGTGACGCGGTCATCGGCGGCGAGGCCGGCCGTGTCCGGCAGCAGATTTCTTCTGTGCCAGTCGATCACCGCTTCGGAGAACTCGATCACCGTGAGTGCCTGAACCCGATCGCAGCGCAGCGCCTCCTGCGCCGTGTAGCCCAAACCCAGGCCGCCGACGAGGACATCAAGCGCTGTCCCGGTGGTTCGTGCGAGGCCCAGCCGCGCCAACTCCTTCTCCGCGACGGTGAACAGGCTCGACATCACATGTTCGTCATCGAGCTTGACCTCGTAGATATCAGCGCGGACCGATGGGTCGAACCGGCGCCGCAGGCTGATCACACCCATCGGGGTCTGCTGCCAGCCCAGCTCCTCGAATCGTGCGCTCATGCCATCTCCATCTCCGCCGAATCCGGCGTCTCGACCGCGATACTGGGTGCATGGCTGTCGCCTCGCCGGTATCCGATCGCCTCACGGTTGTCGCTCTGCTGCTCCTGACCTTCGCCACCGGCCTGGTGGACGCAATCAGTGTGCTGGTGCTCGGGCATGTGTTCGTCGCGAACATGACCGGCAACGTGATCTTTCTCGGTTTCTGGTTCGTCCCCCATTCCGGCATTGATCTCACCGCGGCGGCGGTGTCGTTCGTCAGCTTCCTGGTAGGGGCGGTTATCGGGGGGCGGTTCGTCCGGCATATGGGTGGCGATGAGCGGTGGTGGCTCACGGTGGCTCTAGGCGCCGAGGTGGCGGCACTGCTGGCGCTGGCCGGCCTGGCCGGCTCGGGCGTACTCGACTACCACGGTAGCGGCCGGCTGATCCTGATCACCGGCCTGGCGATCGTCTTCGGGGCACAGTCCGTCGCCGCGCGCCAATTCGGGATTCAGGAGTTGAGCACCACCGTGCTGACCGCGACCATCGTCGGAATCGGCTCGGACAGCCGCCTGGCCGGCGGAACCGGGCAGCGGGAGAAGCTGCGCTATTCGGTGGTGCTCACCATGTGCGGTGGCGCGATCGTCGGCGCGACGCTGTCGAGATTCGTGGTCGCACCGGTGATCGCACTGGCCGCACTCTGCGTGGCCGTTGGACTGGTGGTCTTCCGGTATGGAACGCCCCGTCAGGGGATAGGCTGACAATCCTGTAGTAGTAACCACCGCGGGAGTCCGGGGCAACCGGTCTGAGAAGGCGACATACGCCCGTCGCCGACCGCACAACCGTCCGGGTAATGCCGGGCAGGGAGCGTGCATCATGGTTGTTCTTTTCACCCTCTGGGGTTACGGCGTCACGCTCATTGAGGCCGCCTCGGTGATCCTGGCGTTGGCCGCCATCGGCCTCGGCATCCAAGGGACCCGCTGGACCTGGCCGCTCTACTTTCTGTCAAGCCTGCTCTACGGGTGGCTGTTCGTGGAGTCCCACCTGTACGCCTCCGGGGCCGTGCAGATCGTCTTCATGGTCGCTGCGGTCTGGGGCTGGTTCTCGTGGGGCCGCGAAGGGGTCCGGGTTCCGAGCCGGCTCAGCCTGACCGGGCGCCTGCTCGGTGTCGCCGGGATCCTCGTCGCGTGGGCGGCGGTGGTGCCGGTGCTGCAGAGCGTCGGCGGCGCGGGCACCTGGGGGGACGCCTTCATGTTGGTCGGGTCGCTGGCCGGTCAGGTGCTCATGGTGCTGCAGAAGGTGGAGGCCTGGCCGGTGTGGATCGCGGTGAACACCGTGGGTACGGTGCTCTACGCCAGCCAGGGTCTGTATTTCACGTCGTTGTTCTACGCCGTTCTCATCGTCATGGCGGTCATCGGCTGGCGGCAATGGTCCGCACGCGCTGCGAACCACACCGAGGCAGTTGCACCCGTCCATGCCTGAGCCGGCGCGCCCGGGACTCATATCTGTCGTAGGCGGGGAGTCCACCGGTAAGTCGACACTGGCCGCGCAGTTGGGGCTGCGCCTGCCCGGCGTTGTCGTCTCCGAGGCCCTGCGGACCTGGGTCAACGAACAGGGCCGGGTCCCACTGCCCACCGAGCAGAACGCCGTGATGGACGCGCACCGCCAGTCGGAGTCCGCAGCGCTGCGCCAGGCGGAACAGACCGGGCAGTCCTGGGTGATCTCGGACAGCGGTCCGCTCATGACGGCCGTGTACAGCATTCAGTACTACGACGACGCGTCTCTGCTTCCTCAAGCACTGGAGTGGACGGCGCACAGCACGAGCGTCCTGTGGTGCCAGGACGACTTTCCCTGGCAGCCCGATCCGCAGCGCGACGGATCCCACGCCCGGGCCACCTCCCAGCAGATCCTCGCCGCGGTTTTCGCCGAGAACCCGCAATTGCCGGTGCTGGCGGTGGGCGGGTCGCTCGAGGAGCGCGTCGAGGCCGTCCTGACCGCGGTGGCTGCCGCGGCCCCTAAGGTGCGCTGACGGACTTCGTCGTGGTGGCGGCGGCCAGGACTGCGTCGTTGATCGCTGTCGGCGTAAGAGAAACCATGACCTTCTGAAGGCGACTGGCGACGTCGAGAAGGTACCGGCTCTTGGGGCGACTGGCGGTCAACGCGTGGTCGACGGCGTCAACGACCTTCTTCGGGTCGGCGGCCATCTTCTGCATTCGGCCCAACAGTTTGCGGGTGCCGGCCAGATGCGACGCGTAGAGAGCCCGGTGCTCCTCGGTGAGCTCCGCCACCATGCGGTCGTGCTCGTCGAGCGCCCCGCCCCACATATCGGTGCGGATGGGTCCGGGTTCGACGAGTGAGACACGGATCCCCCACGGCCGCAATTCCATCCGCAGCGAATCCGCCAGTGCTTCGAGTGCGAACTTCGATGCGTTGTAGGCACCGGTTCCGGGTGTGGCGATCAATCCGCTGACTGAGGAGATGAAGACGATCCGGCCCTTGGCGGCGCGGATCTTCGGCAGCACCGCCTGAGTCACGCCGATTTGAGCGACGACATTGACATCGAGTTGCCGCGACAGATCGTCGAGGGAGACTCCCTCCACGGGGCCGTTGACGATGATGCCGGCGTTGTTCACCACGGCGTCGAGTTGGGCGGGCAGCTGCGCGGCCAGCCCACTCAGGGACTCCCGGTCGGTGATGTCGAGTCGCGTGGGATGGACTCCGGGAATGCGCGAGTGTTCCTCGAGCGCGCTGTCCGAGCGCGCGGTGGCGTAGACCTCCCAGCCTTTGGCGCTCATGCGCCGGGTGATCGCCAGTCCGATACCGCGGTTGGCGCCGGTCACTAATACCGAAGGCATGACATCTCTTCTCTCTGGTCGTATCAAGGCCCTAATACTCGTTGACGATCGTCAGGAGTTTCTCAAGGGTCGCCAACTGGCCGGGGTAGTCCCCGTCCAGCTTCGCCAAAAGGGTCGTGATGCCCGTGGTCCGATGCTTTCCCACCCGTTCGGCGACGGCATGCGGGGTGCCGACGAGATTGGTGAGCCGGCCGAGGTCCATCGGCACAGCCGCGCGGGCCTCGTCGCGTTTTCCGCTCTGCCATAAATCGGCAACCGCGGCGACCTCGTCGCCGTAACCCAGCCTGGTGAACGCGTCGTTGTAGAAGTTGCGGCCGCGCTCCCCCATCGCCCCGATGGTGAACGCATACCCGTCAGCGTGCCGGCGGGCGGCCGCGTCGGCGGATGCATCGTCATCGTGGAACTCCACGGCCACCGGCGCGACGAGGTCCAGGTCAGCCAGCGTCCGGCCCGCACTCCGCGCACCCTCGCGCAGCGGACCCAGGAACACCTCGGCGGCTTCGGGAATGAAGGCGTTGCCGAGCCACCCGTCGGCCACCTCACCGGTGAGCCGCAGATTCCGCGGTCCCATCGCCGCCACATAGACGGGTACAGGACGTGGTCGCACCATGGGCTTGAGCGCTGCGCCGCTGCTGTCGGGCAGCGGAAGCGGGTAGATCTCACCGGCGTGTTCGAGCCGCTCGCCCCGGCTGACGATCCGGATGATCTCGATGGTCTCGCGTGTCGTTTCGACCGGCTTGCGGAAACGAACCCCGTGCCAGCCCTCCATCACCCGGGGCCCGGAGGTTCCGACGCCCAGCAGGAACCTGCCGTCGGACAACTCCTGCAGGCTCAGCGCGGAGGTCGCCAGCATCGCCGGGCTTCGGGAGCCCAGTTGCACCACGAAGGTGCCGAGCCGAAGCGTCGAGGTTTTCGCGGCCAGGTAGGCCAAGCCGGTCAGTGCGTCGTATCCCCACACCTCGGGGGTCCACATCGAATCGACGCCCAAGCGTTCAGCGGCGACGGCGAACTCCGCGGCTCCGGGTAAGCGGGGATCAATCATCGTGGCGACCCGCATACGTGGCACGCTACCTCCATGCGCTACCGCGATCAGCCGACCGTCGAGGTGACCCAGCGCGTCCACTGCAACGTGGCCACCGCATGGGGCTACCTCACCGATATCACCCTGCCCGCGCGGTGCTCCACAGAACTGCAGTCGGTCGACTGGCTCGACGGCGCCGGCCGGGTCGAGGTGGGTGCCCGCTTCCGCGGGCGCAACAAGAACGACGCCATCGGCAACTGGGAGACGGTGTGCGAAATCGTCGAGGTCGAAGACGAGCGCCGCTGGGTGTGGAACGTCCTCGGGCACGAGGGCGCCATTGCCAGTTGGGGATTCGAGGTTGAGCCGGCCAGCGACGGTGTGCTGATCCGGCAGTGGGCGCGGATGGGGCCGGGTCCGTCCGGGCTCAACATCGGCATCGCGGCCCAGCCGGATAAGGAAGCGCGGATCGTGGCGCGGCGGCTATCCGAGTGGCAGCAGAACATGCAGGCCAACCTGGACTGGATCCGCACACAGGTTGAAGGAGGGACATGACCACGCTGCACGATGCCGTCGCCCTCGCGAGCGCGGACAGCGGCTTGGCTGTCGTGTCGACGTTACGAGCCGACCAGACCATCCAGGCCTCATTGATCAACGCCGGAATCCTGCCGCACCCAAAGACCGCCGAACCCGTGCTCGGCTTCGTCACCTACGGACCGGTGAAGTTGTCCAACATGCGGGTGCGACCCCCGGTGGCGGCGACCTTTCGCGCGGGGTGGCAGTGGGCGACGGTCGAGGGCACAGCCGAACTCGCCGGACCCGACGACACACCGGACTGGCTCGGCAGTCCCGATCAGCTGCGCCTGCTGCTGCGAGAGGTGTTCGTCGCGTGCGGCGGCAGCCACGACGACTGGAATGAGTACGACCGTGTGATGACCGAGCAGCGCCGCACCGCGGTGCTCATCACGCCGACCCGGATTTACGGCAACCGGACGACGTAATGGTGTCGGGACCGCGACTCTGCCGGACGGGCGCCGCGGCAGCTATCGTGCTCGCCGTTGCAGGCCTCGTCGCGTGCGGGCGCCCCTCCCCACCGTCGAGTGCACCGAGCGTGGCCGCTGCCCCACCAAG
>JAIOQK010000025.1 GCA_021413425.1 Mycobacterium sp. | reverse complement strand
GCCGCTGCATCCAGCCACGGCGCCCCGATCTGTTTGAAGGGCCGGTCGGTGCCGCGGCCCTCCGAGAGATTGGTGCCCTCGAAGTACACCGTGCCGGGGTAGCTCGTCACGGCCGCCAGCGATCGGAGGTTGGGTGACGGGTTCACCCAGGGCAGACCCGTTTGGTCGAACCACTGCCCGCGGCGCCACCCCTGTGCCGGAACAACGGTCAGGTCCGCACCGAAACCCTGCTGCCGGTTGAATAGCGTGGCCAGCTCGCCGACCGTCATGCCGTGCCGCGCGGGGATCGGGTACATGCCGATGAACGAGGCGAAGGCCGGGTCCAGCAGGGCGCCTTCCACGATGTCGCCGCCGATCGGATTCGGCCGGTCGAGAACGACGAACGGGATGCCCTTGCGCGCCGCGGCCTGCATCGACAGCGCCATGGTCGACACGTACGTCCAGGTGCGTCCGCCGACCTCCTGAAGGTCATAGACCAGGACGTCGACGTCCTTGAGCATCGCCGGAGTCGGGCTGTGCCCTTGCGCCCCATAGAGCGAGTAGACCGGCACGCCGGTCTTCGCGTCGACACCATCACCGACCGTGACACCCGCCTCGGCGGTGCCGCGGATACCGTGTTCCGGGGCCAGCAGGGCCACCAGTGTCAGGTCGTCGCTCTGGGCGATCAGATCGATGTCCGACACACCTGAGCGGTCGATGCCGGTGTTGTTGGTGATGAGGCCGACCCGTTTGCCGCGTAGGGCAGCCGGCACGTCAGCGAGGAAGACCTCGATGCCCGGACGCACGCCTGCCGCGGCCGGAGCCGCCGACACCGGTGTCGGCGCACCGCACAACAGCATGATGCACGCCAGGAAAACGCTCAGCGTCAGCCGGTGGCCGGACCGTGCGACGGGCATCCGCGCACTATATCGGACAAAAGCAAATAGCCCCCGCAGTGTCCTCCGAGGACCATTGTCGCTGATTGCGGGGACAGTATTTGAACCTGAGACGTCTGAGCTGTGAGTAAAATACCGTTGTGGCACAACAGCTTTCATGCAGGAAGTAGTGCATGCTTTCGCTTATCTTTAGATCGTCGTGTCAATTCCGAAACGCCCTACTGCACACGCCCCACGCGGGCCGTTCACGGGCGCCGGTCCGCAATGGGTGTATGTGCCCCCATTGTCCGGACCCGACTAGGATCGCCACCTGTGACGAGCAACGGTTCCCCCGACGACCCCGAGGACCATCCCGGCGACCATCCCGAGGACGATCCCGGTGCTGACGAGACCCAGTACGCCAACTACGGCGGCGCCGGTACCGCGGCATACAGCGAGTCCTATGACCAGTCTCCCGCCCCCCAGCCAAGAGCCTGGTATCACAATCCCGCCGCCCTGGTCGGCCTCGGCGTGCTCACCGTCGCTGTGCTGGCACTGTTCATCTACGCGGTCGTCGATCTCACCACGGCCGAGAAATCCCGTCCGATAGTCACCACGGTGACCTCGACCGCGACCCCGCCGTCACCGACCGTAGCGCCGCCCGCCGCCACCACATCGGTGCCGACCACTGCGGAGTCCACAGTTCCGCAGGAGACGATCGTCGAGCAGCCCGCACCCACCATCACGGTCAGCCCCGCGGCACCGACCGTCACCGAGACCATCGAGCGCCGGTTCCCGAGACTGCCGAACCGGGTGCCCCCGCCGCTCTACGAACCCCTACCCGGTCAGTAGAGCCGATTCGCAATTCGTTGGTCGCGCCTGCGCGCGGATCAGCCTGCCGTCGACCGGTTGTAGACGACTGTGCCCCGCTTAACCGTCTGCACCACCCGGATGTCCTTGATGGCGTCGGGGTCGGCGGTGAGCGGATTCCGGTCCAGAATGACAAGATCAGCGATTTTGCCGACGGTGAGCGTCCCCTTGATGGCCTCTTCCCGATAGATGTAGGCGGCGTTGCGGGTGAACCCGAGTAGCGCGGTGTAGGGGTCCAGTTGTTCCTGCGGGGCCAGCACCTGGCCGCTCAGGGTGGTGCGGGTGACGGCGGTTCCGATGGCTTCCATGATGTTCGGTGAGGCTGAGGGGCAGTCGCAGTGAATCGTGGTCGTGACGCCGAGTTTCACCGCCGATGCCAGAGGCGATTCCATCGAGGCGCGCTCGGGTCCGAGCAGTTTCATCTGCTCGTCGCCGTAGAGCATCAGGTGCGGGGGCATCATGGAGGCTCCGATACCCAATTTCTTATATGCCGCAAGCTGATCCGGTCGGACGAAGTAGGAATGCGCGATTCCGGTGCGCCGGTCTGCGGCATGGCCGTGGGCGGCGGTGGCCTTCTCGATGGCGGCGAGGCTGAGGTCGATCCCGGCATCTCCGTTGCTGTAAGCGAAGAGTTGGATGTCGTGGGCGTAGGCGTAGTCGATCCACTTCTCGACCACCGCCTGCCCCAACAGGATTCCTTTCCAGCCGTCAGGGAATCCCTTCGTGTCCAGATAGGGCTGGGTCAAGGCCGCGAGCCGCAATTGGGGGGCTGCGTCCGTGGCGACCTGGTATCCGGGGATCTTGAGTCCGCGGTCGCCGTGGCTGTAGGCGCCCCAGGTCCAGTCGGCGTCGGAAACGATCCTCCCCGAAGCGTCATCGGATACCGACGGCAGTCCGATGACGTCGACGGCGATCGCACCCCGATCAAAGGCGGCGCGCAGGTTGGCGATCTCACCCGGCAGGAGTTGATAACTCTGCACGGTGGTGTAGCCCTGTTCGACCAGCAGTGCCTCAGCAGCCCGGAACGTCTCGATGGCCTGTTCCTGGGAATAGGAGCCGACGGCAGTCGCCTGCGCGGCAAGAAACGGGGTGAATGCCAGTTCCCCGGTGAGCGTGCCGGTGGCCGGATCCTTGACGATCTCGCCGGGCTGGGGCACCGGTGTCGAAGGTGTGAGCCCCAGCTTGGCAATACCTGCGCTGTTGAGTTGTCCGGTGAGGGTGGACAGGGTGCTGATCAGGACGGGGGTGTCGGGGAAGGCCGCGTCGAGGTCGCCCAGGGTCAGTGGTCCGTCTGAGAGCAGTGCCGCGTAGTAGCCGTATCCGACGACCCAGCCGTTGAACGGGGTGGCGGCTTTGAGTAATGCCACGACGTCGGCTTTGTCGCGTGGGGGCTTAACGCTGAAATAGCCGAGGTTGACGCCCAATGTCTGCTCGGCGAGGAGAGCGAAATGCCCCCAGGTGTCGATGAAACCGGGCAGCAGGGTGCGGTCCGCCAGATCGATCTGGGTCGGATTGCCTACCGCTGCGACAGCGCCGTCGCGGCTGCCGACGTAAGCGATCGTGCCGTCCCGGACGGCGACGGCATCGACGTACTGGGCGGTATCGCCCTCCATCGTGATGATTGTTCCGCCGTGGTAGACGAGAGCTGGGGAACCGGCATCAGCCCGAGCCCCTGCCGTCATCGGCAGCCCCGCGGCCGCGCCGACGGCCACCACGCCCGAACGTAGGAAATCTCGCCTGTCGATCCCGCCGGAAATTGCGCCTCGCACACGGCTAAGCGATACCACATGCTCTGGCCGCCCGATAGACACACTCAGATCCGTCTACCGCCACCCGCCGCCCTGCGGTAGGAGACCGTGCTCGGCCCACAGGTACAGCGCCGACTGGGTGCTGAAGCCGCACTCGAGCCGCTCGACCCGCCCGTCGCCATCGGCGAGCATGTAGGCGTAGGTCTTCACGTGGGTGGCGGTCACGTCGATCGGCGCGGGCAACAGTGCGCGCGGGATCCAGGTATGCGAATCGCGGCCGGCGACCAGGAGGCCCTCGAGGCCCAGCAGGTGCAGACCCTGCCGGTAGCGATCCAGCTGCACCTCACTGCGCTCTGCGATACCGAGAAAGAGACGGTGGGCGCTGACGACGGCGAAGATCAGGCAGATCATGGCCATCGCCCCGTAGATGATCCGCTCGGACCCGCCCGCCTGATCCGTCCCCGCTACGAGCGTTGCCCGCAGGCTGGCAAATCCGACAACCACCAGGGCGGCGAGCCACAGCGCGGGAATCCACACCAAATAGGTGCGCCGCACCTGCAATCGCGAGTCCTCCGGTCGGGGGCTCCCCGGATCCAGCAGCGCTTGTGCGCGCACCGGCAGTTCGGCCGCGCTCACCTGGATGAGCAGCCTCGGCCCGAGCACCTCGATCGTCTCCTTCCTCGCACCGTCGGCGCGAACGCGGCGCATGCGCCGCTATTCGGCAGGGACGATGCGCGCCCGCGGCCCTGGAAGTGTAAAAAAACCATCCCGTCGTCGGGTACCGGGATTCCGCGGCCATTTTTGTCGGACCCCGGTGCGAGGCTGTTGTTATGACGTCAACCGCGATCGTCGACTCCCCGGGTACCGGGTGCCCGGGCGAGGCGAGTCCGTCGGAACGGTTGGAGGAGCTGTTGGAGAAGCTGGCGGAGTTGACCGGTCAGCACAATGCGATCGACGGACGCATCGTGGAGGTGGTGGCCGAGATCGACCGCGACGAGCTGTGGGGCGCCACCGGGGTGCGGTCGGTGGCCGCATTGGTGGCGTGGAAGACCGGTTCGTCGACGGCCAACGCCAACGCGATCGCGAACATCGCCCAAAGGCGCGATTCCTTCCCCCGTTGCACCGAGGGGATGCGGGAAGGCCTGCTCTCGTTGGATCAGGTCGGCGTAATCGCGTCGCGCGCAGCCGATGGGTCCGACCAGCACTACGCGCAGTTGGCCGCGGTGGCCACCGTCAGCCAGCTTCGTACCGCACTGGCCATGGAGCCACGCCCCGATCCCGGCCCTCGTCCCGACCCACAGTCCTCGATCACCAAGACCTCAGATGGCCAGTTCGACTTCTGGCGGATCGCCCTGCCGCACGACGAGTCGGCGACTTTCGAGGCGGCGCTGCAATCGCATCGCGACGCGCTGATGGCCGAGTGGAAACACGACCGGGAGTCCAGCGATGGCACCGGCGATGAGATGCCCCCGATGCCGACGAGCGTGGATGGGTTCCTGCGGTTGGTCGAGACCGGCTGGGACGTTGAGGCCCAGCGCCGCCCGCACGGCCAGCGCACCACCGTGGTGGTCCACCTCGACCTCGCCGCGCGAATCGGGGCGCTACATTTGGGGCCGCTGCTGTCGGACGCCGAGCGGCAGTACCTGACCTGCGACGCTACCTGTGAAGTCTGGTTCGAACGCGACGGCGAGGTGATCGGCGCGGGCCGGTCGACACGCACCATCAGCCGCCGGTTGCGCCGCGCCCTGGAACACCGCCACCGCAGTTGCGCGGTACCCGGCTGCGGGGCCACCCGCGGGCTACACGCCCACCACATCCGGCACTGGGAGGACGGCGGCCCCACCGAACTGTCCAACCTGGTTCTTCTGTGCCCGTATCACCACCGGTTGCATCACCGCGGCGTCATCACCATCACCGGACCCGCCGAGAGGCTGCGCGTCACCGACAGCGACGGCCAACTACTGCACCCCGGATCACTGGCCCGACCTCCCAGCGGCCCGCCGCCGGCCGTCCCGCCGTGCCCCGGACCTACCGGTGAACGTGCCGACTGGTGGTGGTACACCCCATTTCAACCGCAAGCGCCCCCATCAAACAATTAGCGGGTTGCTTATCCGGTCGGCGATCCCGGTGAATCTCAGCCCGTCCCGCCCAGCCGAGCCCGGGCCGCCGCCAGCACCGTCTCGATCTCACACCACGTGCGTTCGACGATCACCGCCGCCGGTAGGACTTCGGTGATGCGTGCGGAGACCTGGCCGGTGTTGGCCACGCTGGCCTCCATGTCACCGTCGAAGTAGAGGTCGGTGATGTCGCGCAGAAGCGGCGTGTCCTGGCCGCCGTCAGCGACCCGGGCGGCCAGCCCGGTCCGCAGTACCCGCATCGTCGGATTACCCGGAAGATCGAGCATGACGGTCCCGTCGTCGCCGGCCGCGAGGATGGCGTCCTTGAAGTTGGTGTGCACGCCCGCCTCAAGGCTGGCCAGCATGCGGGTGCCCATCTGAATGCCCTCAGCGCCGAGTGTGAGCGCGGCCGCCGCCGAGCGCGCGTCGCAGATTCCTCCCGCCGCGATGATCGGCAGGCCGACGGACTCGGCGACCAGGGGGAGCAGCACCATGGTGGATGCGCCCAGCGCGGATTTGAATCCGCCGCCCTCCACCCCTTCGACGACGAGAGCATCGACGCCGGCGTCGGCTGCCTTGTGCGCACCCTTGAGCGATCCGACGACGTGGACGACGATCATGCCCGCGTCATGCAGGCGTGCGGTGAACAGTGCCGGGTCGCCGGCAGAAGTGAAGACATGCCGCACCCCCGCTCCGACGAGATGATCGACGATCGACGGATCCTTCTTCCAGCCCTGGATCATCAGGTTCGCCGCGACCGGCTTATCGGTGAGTCCGCGGACGCGAAACAGATCGGCGCGTCCCTCTTCGGTGAGTGTTTCGATCATGCCGAGGCCACCGCCCTGCGACACCGCCGCGGCGAGTTCGGCGCGGGCGATGTAGGTCATCGGCGCTTGGACCACGGGGTAGGGCACACCAAGCAGCGTCTGAATGCGGTTCATGGTTCCCTCACGTGGGGGCGGTGAACCGCTGCGCCGATCACAGCCCCAGGAATGCGAGCGCCGGCGTGAGATAGATCGCGTAGGGGATAGGGCTGTACGGGCCCGTCTGATTCTGGCTGAGCACGATGCCGACAAGTCCGGTTGACGGGCTGACGAAGAACGTTGTGCCGTAGGTGCCCGACCACCAGAAGTCGCCGGTGCGGTCGAATGTTGACGTGGCATCTGCGTCGACCACGACCGCCATGCCGAGCCCCCAGCCGAGGCCGTCGATACCCTCGTCGGCCAGTACCCCCGATTGCACGGCGGGGCGTGTCATCAGCGTGACGGTCTCGGGTTTGAGGATCTGCGTGCCCTGATACGTGCCGCCGTTCCAGAGCATCAGCGCGAAGCGCATGTAGTCGCCGGCAGTCGAGACGAGTCCGCTGCCGCCGGGCGTCCAGTCCAGTGAGTCGCCGCGCGGTTGATCGACGGCGACGAGACGGCCGCCGGCGTCCTGGGTGTACATCGTGGCGAGTCCGTCGCGGTCGGATCCGGCCGCGAGGTAACTGGTCGACGCCATGCCGAGGGGCTCAAGGATCCTGTCCACGACGAACTCACCGAATGCCTCGCCGCTGGCCACTTCCACCACCCGCGCGAGCACATCCGCGGAATAGCCGTACCGCCACTGCGTGCCGGGCTGTTCGTAGAGGGGCACGGTCATGAGCCGGTCGATGCGCGACTCCAGGGAGCCTGAGCCCGCGTAGATGTCGCCTGCACTTCCGATCCCCGACGAGAACATCAGCAGGTCTCGCACCGTCAGTGGACTGTCGAGGGCAACGGTGGCGATCGTCCCATCCGGTGCGGCGCTCTCGCTGGTGGCGACACGAAGGTCCGCGGCGGCGGGAATGTAGCGCGACACCGGATCGTCGAGGCCGAGTCGGCCCTCCTCGATGAGGATCATCGCTGCGACTGCGGTCACGGGCTTCGTCATCGACGCGATCCGGAACCGTGTATCGAGTTCCATCGGCGCGCCTGAGGCGATGTCGGCGTAGCCGGCTGTCGTGGAGTACACGACCTGCCCGTCCCGGGCGAACATCGCCACGTAGCCGGACTGGAGCCCAAGCCCCGCGGCGGCCTTGAGGAAGAGGTCGATGGCGGTCGGCGCGGGCCACACGAGCCCCGGCGCGGCTTCGCTCGTGAGATTCGCCGGGGGTACGCCGAAGACGGGTTGCGCAAAGATGCCGGACCGTCCGCCGGAGCCCGACTGACCGGTGCGACCGCCGCCGGCGCCGGCACCGCCGGGGCCGCCGATCCCGCCGGTGCCGAAGACCGACAACATGCCCGCGTCACCGCCGTCACCGCCGCTGCCGCCGTTCCCAGCCACCGCATCTGCACCGGCGCCGCCGGCGCCACCGCCACCGAAGAACAACCCGCCTGATCCGCCCTTGCCACCGGCGCCGCCGGCCGTCGTGGCTGAGCCGCCGGCACCCCCGGTACCGAACCATCCGGCCGCCCCGCCGTTTCCGCCGGCGAAACCGTCGCCGCCGTTCCCGACCACCCCGCCGCTGCCGCCGTTGCACGCACCGCTGGTGCAGGCTCCGGCGTAGGCCGTGTAGGAGTAGCCGTTGCCCCACAGGATGCCTGCATTCGGGTTGTCGGCGGTGCCGTCGCCGACGAAAGCCCGCAGAATGCTGCCCGGTTGTTCGGGCGCCCAGGCACTCGCGGTGGATACCGACGCGGTCGACGAAGCCGTCGGGGCGGTGACCGCCACCGACTGCCGACGGGATGCCGCTGCGGACGCGGCAGCGGGCGTGCTTCTCGCGGCGACCTGCTGGGCACTCGACGCCCGTGTGAGTGACTTCGCAGCCACCGGACGGCCCGCCGGATTACCGGATTCGGCACCGCGTGATGTCGCGGCGGTCTGACCTGACTCGGCGTCGCCGGTGTCGGCCGAGGCGCTCGCCGCCAGCCCGACTGCTACCGCCGAACCGATACCCAGTGTGATCGCCAACGCTCCGATGCGCCCGACGTGGAGATTGTTTGCCCGCACTTGCTCGCCTCTCGGTGTTCGGATGCTCGCAGCATAGGCAACATTATGCGATCAAGCGCGCATATCGCCGGGCATGCGTCGACCGGCCGAAGCACGTCCGGCGATTTGATCCAGACCTCGACAGAACCGCATACGATCGTTACCGACCAGCTATCGACGATCCGCCGAGGGAGGGCTCATGGGAACTGCTGCGGAGCGGGAGAAGCAGCTGGCTTTGGTGTCTCGCCTGAAGGCGACGTTCCCGGAAGTCCCGGAGTGGCCAATGCCCAACGTGATGACTTCCGAGCATTACTGGGCATACCAGAAGTGCAGCCAGGATCAGGGCGGCCAGTTCAACGTGTCCGAGCCCTTCCTCAACAAAGAGGAAGAGCAGTGGGAGATGATGACCTACGTTCTGTGTGAGGTCATCGGGTGGACGGGTATCTGGGTCTCCGAGGAGCGGCGCAGACTTGCCGACGTCGATGTGGGGCTCTCGATGTATCTGGGTCTGCCCTACTACGCGCGCTGGCTCTGGTCGGTGGGCAAGGTCCTCGTTGAGAAGCACTACATCACCTGGGCTGAGCTGACCGATCGGCTGGCCGAGGTGCAGGCTCGCTACGCCGGAGGTCTCAAGGGGCGGCTGCCGGAGGCGCAACCCAAGTTCGAAGGTGACGGCTCGAAGGTCAAACGCAACGGCGTCCATACCGAGGCACTCGGTAAGGGTGATCCCGCGATGTACGCCGGGCAGGCCGGTAAGGCCGCCTTCGCGGTCGGCGATCGGGTCAGGGTGCGCGAAATGCCCGCGATGTTCTACACCCGCACGCCGGAATACGTGCGCGGGGCCGAAGGCGTGATCGCCGAGGTGGCGTATGAGAGTCCGGCCCCGGAGGACGAGGCCTGGGGCCGCGAGGACGTCACGCCGGAGTGGTTCTATGTCGTGCGGTTCAAGCAGTCCGCACTGTGGGACACCTATTACGGGCCCGAGGGCGACACCCTGCAGACCGAGATCCCCGAACGCTGGCTGCAGGCCGCCGGCTGATCTGAGAGGAACACCATGTCCGATCACGGTCACGATCACGACCACGACCACGCGAACACCGTGAAGCCCATGGTCGACGAGATCACCGACTTCGAGGTGCTCGAGATAGCGCTGCGCGAACTGTGCATCGAGAAGGGTCTGTTCACCGCTGAGCAGCACCGCCTCATGACCGAGTATGGCGAGCAGATCGGCCCGACACCGGCTGCCCGGCTGGTCGCCAAGGCCTGGGTGGACCCCGAGTTCAAGAAGCTGGTGTTGGCCGACGCGCTCGCGGCCAGCAAGGAGGTCGGGGTGGACTGGCTGGATCCCACCGGTTTCGGAACACCGAGCGACTTCTATGCGTTCAAAGTCCTCGAGAACACCCCCGATGTCCACAATGTGATCGTCTGCGCGTTGTGCTCCTGCTATCCGCGCCCCATCCTGGGCAACTCCCCGGAGTGGTACCGCACGCCGAACTACCGGCGCCGGATCGTGCGCTGGCCGCGGCCGGTGCTCGCCGAGTTCGGTCTGCAACTACCCGAGGACGTCGAGGTGCGGGTTGCCGACTCCAACCAGAAGCACCGCTACATGGTGATGCCGATGCGCCCGGCCGGCACCGACGGGTGGAGCGAGGACCAGCTGACCGAAATCGTCACCCGCGACTGCCTGATCGGGGTCGCGCTGCCCAAGCCGGGCGTGACCACCAATGTCATCACCGGGTCGATCCCGGCCATCCGGCCGATCGTGAAGTGAGCCGACGAGCCATGAGTGCCACCGAGCCGACCGGGGTGGAGTCCGTCACCGTCGAGGTTCTCGAGCAGATCGCCGAGCGCAACCAGACCTGGCCGGTCATGGCGGCCAAGTACGGGGTCGACAATCCGCTGCCGCCGTGGAAGACCAGCCTGGACGGTGTGTGCGACGCCCTGGACCGCTCCTGCGGCGACGATGAGACGCTGCACTTCACCTTCAAGCAACGTCGTGATGAAGAGGATGCGCTGGTGGGCACCCGCTATGCGAACTTGCCCTACCCGGAGAATCAGCTTGTCGCCCTGGCGCACTCGCTGGTGGCGCGCAACGTCATCTCCGAAGCCGAGCTACAGGAGCGACTGGCCGCGATTCGGGTGCGTCTTCACGCGGAGTGAACCCGCCGAGGACGGCCCATGTCGAATAGTGTCGTGGGATGACTACCGCAGCCGGCCAGCCTTCCGTTGTCGTAGGTGTCGACGGATCGGACACCGCCCTGCGCGCTGCGCAGTGGGCCGCGGAGTTAGCCGCCGGCCGGTCGATTCCACTCACACTTGTGCATGCGATTCCCCGCCTGGACTGGCACTTCGCCAGCGTGGACGAGCCCGACGAAGATGCCCGTAGCGCCGACGGCGACGCGGTGCTCGCCGCCGCGCGAGCGGCGGTTCAGTCCACACATCCAGATCTTGCGATCACCACATCGGCCCTCAAGGGAGCGGTCGCGACAGTCCTGGCGGATGCGTCGCAATCCGCCCGGCTTCTGGTCGTGGGCAGCGGCGCAGCGGACCACCGCGCGCTCGGCGGACACGCTGTGCGGATCACGCACCGGGCGCCCTGCCCCGTCGTGGTCTGGCGCAAACCGGTCGCCACGCGGACCGGCAAGCCGCTGCCCGTGGTCGTCGGTATCGATGAGTCCGACGGGTCGGCCCGAGCGCTTGCGGAAGCGTTCGATATCGCCGCCACGCTGCATGCACCGCTGTCGGTGGTGCACATGTGGGAGATCGCCGCGGCGGTCGGCATGGGAGATCTCGGCGGCCAGGGGATGATGGACTGGCCGCTGCTTGAAGTGTTGCAGTCGCAGCAGCGCCAGCGGATGGATGAGTTGATCGCACCATTGGCTGCCAAGTACCGAAACGCCCACGTGTCCAAGGTCTTTGAGGACATCAGCCCGGCGAAGGGGCTCGCCGATCTGTCCCGGGAGGCCCAGCTGGTGGTGGTCGGCAGTCACGGCCGCGGTCGGTTGGCTGAGTCGATCCTCGGTTCCGTTTCTCAGACGGTGATCCATCACGCCGAGTGCCCGGTGCTGGTGGTTCGGTAGCGTGAGCGCAGTGTCAGCGCCAGAGCCGATACGGGTCGAGTCGCCGCCGCTGACCGGTCGTGCGATCGCGAGCCAACGGTGGTCGGACGTCGCGTTCGCACACTGGCGCGTTCCGGCGCAGCGTGTTGCGTCACTATTGCCGGCGGGACTACGGCCCGATGTCTACGACGGCTCAAGCTGGGTCGGCCTCATTCCCTTCGTTCTGGACCGGGCCACTATTTTCGGTTCGCCGCCGATTCCGTGGTTCGGTGATTTCGTCGAGATCAACGTCCGCCTCTACGCCGTAGATACGTCTGGACGGCGCGGGGTGGTCTTTCTCACGCTGGAGGCCAACCGGCTAGCCGCGGTCCTGGCGGCCCGGGCGGTCTTCGGACTGCCCTACCGGTGGGCGCGCACCCGACTGGAGGTGGCCGACGGGCGCTACCGGTACACCGGCACCCGGCACTGGGGAACCCGCGCCCGCACCGAGATTCTGGTGCGACCGCGACCGCAGCGTGTGATCGACGATGGGCTCGCCGACTTTCTCACGGCGCGATGGGCGTTGTTCACGACGCAGCGCGGCAAGACCGTCCACCTGCGCAACACCCACGAATCGTGGCCGTTGTTCACCGCGACGCTGGAGGGCTTGGACGACGGACTGCTCGCCGATACCGGCTTCGCCGATCTCACCTCCCGACCACCCGACTCCGTGTTGTTCTCCCCGGGAGTGACGACGTGGTTCAGCAGCACCCGAACGATCTGTGGTTGACCTCGGCAGCGCTTACTGAAGCGCGAAGATGGCAACCGCCATCAGCAGCATCAGTACTGCGGGGACTGATTTAGTCAAGGGATCCTTGGCTTTGGCGTGCATCGCCAATGCCCCGACCATCAGTGCCGCAACGACCAGTGCCGGTGGCCGGATCAGTTGTGGGAGCCAAATGCCGGCAATGAGCAGCACCGCTGACCCGACCTTGAGGGCACCGACCGCGTAGAACGTCCAGTCGGGCAGGCCATAGGTGGCGAACTCCTCCTTCAGCGACTGCGCTGAGCCCCCTCTGTAGGCGGTCGCCGTCCGCGCCCGCACCAGCCACACGTTCAGTAGCCCGAGTCCGACGATGACTTGGAGGATGGTGGAGACTGCAAATGGTGTCATCAGGTGCCTTCACTGCCGAGTGCGTCGGCCATAGGAACGATCGTTGATCGGAATCGCGTCAGTATGACTGTGCTATACCAGGTATCCAAAGCTGCGTCGATTGGATTATTCCTGTTCTACGGACTCACTGTGCTGGTCTCCAACGCGATGGTGCAGGAGTTCGAGCGTTTCGGGTTGTCCCATTTCCGAAAGCTCACCGGTGTCCTCCAGGTGCTCGGTGCCCTCGGACTGGGCTTGGGCTACCTGCTGCCGTATCTCGTCGTGCCGGCCGCCGGCGGTCTGGCACTGCTGATGGCCGGGGGAGTCGCGGTCCGCATTCGCTGCGGGGACCCGATCGCGGACATGCTGCCCGCAGCAACCATGTTTGTGTTGAATCTCTTCATCGTCCTCTACGCTTTTGCGCTTCCGGTCTCGGAGAGGTGACACACGTGCCGCGTCTGCCGACTCCGCCGCCGGGCGACGAGGACATCGTCACCTGGGTGACCGATCACCTCGGCGATCTTGCCGCCCCGGCCGCGGCGAAGGCAGCCGCGCCGATGCGCGGTGGGCAGCAGGCGGCCGACGCCGCGTTGCAGGCCTATGAGGTTTCCGGTTATGCACGCCGGCGTAACAATGTGTGGCCGCCGGATAGCCGGGGCTCGTCCCGGTTGTCGCCGTACATCCGCCACGGCCTACTCAGCCTGCGTGAGGTCTGGGATCACGTAGCAGGCGGTCCAAGCGCTGATGTGACGAAGTTCCGCGATGAGCTGCTATGGCAGGAATACGCGCGACATCTGTACGCGCGCATGGGAACAGCCACCCGCTCATCGCTACGGTTCGTGGTTGAGGAGCGCAGCGCTGCCACGGACAATCCGTGGTCGTCATCGGCGTTGTGTCTGCAATCGTCGTGGGATGAGCTGGTGGGAGACGGCTGGCTGACCAATCAGACCCGCATGTGGCTGGCCTCGCACTGGAGTGTTCGCGACGGATTGGGCTGGCGCGACGGCGAGGATCTGATGTACCGCCATCTTCTGGATGGCTCGCGCGCGGCCAACAGGCTGGGCTGGCAGTGGAGCACCGGTGCCCTCACCGGTAAGGCATACGGTTTCTCCCGATGGCAGGTGGAGAAGCGCGCACCGGGCATGTGCACGCGCTGTCCGCTGGAGCAGCGATGTCCGATCACCGACTGGCCGCCGACGCAGGAGCGTGAGCCTCGGGCGGTGACGGATCCGCGGCTGAGACGCGATGACAACCTCGAGGCCACCGCGGGGCCGGCGGTTGTTCAACACACGGCTGAGCCCGAGTGGGTATGGATGACCGCCGAGAGTCTCAGTGATCGTGACCCGGCCGCCGGGGCGCATCCGCACCTTCCCGTGGTGTTCGTCTTCGATGAACCGCTGCTGCGCAGGTTGCGGCTCTCGGCGAATCGCTTTGTCTTCCTGGCGCAATCGCTTGCTGATCTCTCGACGCGCCGCGAGGTTCGCCTGTGGCGGGGAGATCCGGTCGAGGTACTGCGGGGCAAACCGTTGGCGGTGACGTTCGCACCCGTCCCCGGCTGGAAGTCGAGGGCCGCGCGACTGGATGTCGCGTCCCTTCATCCGTGGCCGTGGCTGCAGCGCCCGCGCGCGGGTTCAGTCAGCTCGTACACGGCGTGGGTGAAGGGCCGCCGATAAGCCGAGCCAGCTCGGGTGAGTTGTCCCAGCGCGTCGGCTGCCGTCCTAACAGTGGTTGGCCAGCGGCCAGCCGACGAGTGCCAGCCGGGCTGCAACCTGATTTATCTCGTTGGCATTGGGTTCAGTGGCGATGACGTCGCGCACGGCCTGACGGATCTGATCCTCTGTGACGGGGTTGTCGGGATGGCTGTCGCGCAACACAGCCCAACTGGCTTTCACGACATCGTCCTCTTCCAAGGATCTGGCCAGCAGGGCGAGCAGTGGGTAGTAGTCGGTCTGCGGGACTCCGTCGGGGTAGCCCTTGTGCAGCCAGTCGAGGACGGACTGGAAGTAACTCGAAGATGCAGACTCGGCTTTGGTCATCGCGCCCTCATTTCTTGGGGAACATCGGGAACAGGTCCACGCCGAAGTGGTGGATGATCGTTGCCCTGGTGATCCAGGCGATCGCGATGACGATGACGAAGCCGACGAATGCGAACAGCGCGACGCCGATGATCTTCAGTGCGGGATTGGGCGCATGGATGTGGTGGTCGGCTTCTTCGCCGCCCGAACCGTGGGAATAGGCCAGCATTCCGGTGGCGAAGATCGCCGGCAGGCCGGCGCCGAGGATCAGCCCGACGGCGAGCACCTTGAGGATTGATTCGAGGTAGTGCATCGCAGTGTCCTTCGATCAGACCGGTGTGACGGTTTTTGGTGCGTCGGCCGGTGCCGGGTCGGGTGGGGGAACGTCGACGGTCCCGGCGGGCACCACCGAGTTCGTGGTGTCGTCCCAGTCGGCGTTGACGTTGGTGTGGTCGACCTTCTGCTGCTGGGCGCGCCACCACATGTAGCCCGACAGCGCGACCAGGATCAGGAAGATCACCCCGTCGCCGGCCAACCGTGAGTCGGTGATGCTCTTGATGATGTAGGACAGCCAGTAGGACAGTGCGCCGACGGCGGCGGCGGCGGGCAGGGTGATCAGCCAGGCGACCGCCATCCGGCCGGCGACGGCCCAGCGGACCTGTGCGCCCGGCTTGCCCACGCCGCTGCCGAGGATGGAGCCGGTGGCCACGTGGGTGGTGGACAGCGCCATTCCGGCGGCGCTGGAGCTCAGGATGATGGCCGCCGAGGAGGCTTCCGCGGCCAGCCCCTGTGGGGATTCGATCTCCACGAGGCCCTTGCCGAGGGTGCGGATGACCCGCCAGCCGCCGATGTAGGTGCCCAGGCCGATGGCCAGCGCGCAGCTGGCGATGATCCAGATCGGCAGGCCGTCGTTCTTGACGTCGCCGGTGAGGTGCCCGGTGGTGATCAGCGCGAGCGCGATCACGCCCATGGTCTTCTTCTGCGCGTCGTTGGTGCCGTGGGCCAGCGCCACCAGCGAGGCGGTGGCGATCTGGCCCCAGCGGAATCCCGTCTCCCGGCGGCGGTGGAGCACCTTGCGGGTGATCCGGTAGACCAGCCAGGTGCCGCAGGCGGCGACC
Source organism: Mycobacterium sp. (assembly GCA_021413425.1). Lineage (GTDB taxonomy): Bacteria > Actinomycetota > Actinomycetes > Mycobacteriales > Mycobacteriaceae > Mycobacterium. The sequence goes on along the minus strand of JAIOQK010000025.1, from coordinate 927 downwards.
ACTCCGGCGATCACCGGCGCTGCCAACGCCGGGATGAGGACCTTCTGGGTGACGCCCGGCCAGTTCACACCGCTGAGCCCGAGAGCGGCCAGGCCGGCGCCGATCAGCCCCCCGAAGAGGGCGTGCGACGAGCTTGACGGGATGCCGAACAGCCAGGTCAGCAGATTCCACAGGATACCGCCGATGAGGCCGGCGAAGATGATGGTCAGGCCCATCGACGGGTCGATCCCGGACAGCAACTGCCCGGATTTGGCGTCTTGGACCTTGAGCACCGAGGTGGTCACCGTGATCGCGACCTCGACGGAGAGGAACGCGCCGACGAGGTTCAACACCCCGGCCAGTAGCACCGCAACTTTGGGTTTGAGGGCGCCGGTGGCGATCGAGGTCGCCATCGCGTTGCCTGTGTCATGGAATCCGTTGGTGAAATCGAACGCCAGAGCCGTCGCAATCAGCAGAACAAGAATGATGATCTCGGTGCTCACCGCGCCATTGTTCGCAGTCCGCGTACCACGTGGCTAGTGACGTTCGGTGAGTAATTCCACTGTTCATCTGCATTTAACTCTTTGGGGGTGCACTGTTTCCCCGGCCGGTCGGGCCCTGAATCGAGGTCTGCGGCGCCGTGGTGAATCGCTCGTGAAGTTGTGGGGAACATCTCCTAACTGTTGATCGTGCCGTGCGCCGGGTGGGTCACAGTTCCGGGGTGACGGACAACCGATACCGGACCCTGATCGCTATCGCCGCAGCGGGGGCGGTGCTGATCGCGGGCTGCTCGCAGACCGGCCCCGTTCAGCCCTCCGCCGAGGACGCCATCGTCGCCTGCGGGGGAAAGCAGACCCTGACCGCCAGCGGATCGACCGCCCAGGCCGCTGCGATAACCCACTTCGTCACCGCCTACCGGGAGGCATGCCCGGAGCAAAACCTCAACTA
>JAIOQK010000202.1 GCA_021413425.1 Mycobacterium sp. | reverse complement strand
TGGTGCTCGGCGTCGCCGAGTCAGCCGCCTCAGCGGCCGGCGTCGGCGGTGTCAGCACCGTGTCGATCATGTAGATGTAGGCACCGCGGGCGGTGTAGGCGCAACTCACCCGGTTGTCGTTGACCTTGATGTCGCCACCCTTGCCGGTGACGACCACCGAACGACCGTCCTGCGTCGGCATCTTGCCCTGCACGTCGTTGGGCCCGAGATAACCCAGAACCATGTGGTAGAAGAGCGTCGGCAGCAGCACCGTGGGATCGGACTTCAGGGTCTCCACGGTGGCCGGGTCGAGCTTGGAGAAGGCCGCGTCGGTCGGCGCGAAGACCACATACGGGCCGCCGTCGAGGACGCTGACGATGTTGACATCGGGGTTGAGCTTGCCGGAGATGGCCGCGCTGAAAGTGCTCAGATCCGGGTTGCTGGCGATGGCCTGCGATCCGGTCTGTAGCGCCATCGACTCGATCGAGCCGGCGCCGGTCGGCACCTCTTTGCGGTAGGCGTCACAGCCGGGCCCCTGCGGGTCGGGCACCTTTGTCGAGGTCGGCACCGGGACCGAGGCGGTGGGAGCCGGGGGATCGACCGGGGTCGGCGTGGGTTCGGCGTAGGCCTGCACGGCGGTCGGAATCGCCACGGCGATCGCGGCGACGGCGGCGACAAGGCCTGAAGTCTTCGTTCGAGTGGTCACGAGAGAGGAATCGTAGTCGCGGGTCGTTCCGTTACCCAAAACCGCGGGTTCGTACCATTACCTCTCATGCCGGACCCCCTGCTCATCACCCTGCGTGGCCGCGCGCCCGAACTGCACCCCGAATCCTGGGTGGCCCCCAACGCCACCCTGATAGGGCAGGTGCGGCTCGCTGCGCGGGTCAGCGTCTGGTACTCGGTGACCCTTCGGGCCGAGGCCGAACCCATCGAGATCGGGGCCGGCACCAACGTTCAGGACGGTGTCACGATCCACGTCGACCCTGAATATCCGGTCAGCATCGGCGCCGGTGTCAGCATCGGGCACAACGCGGTGCTGCACGGCTGCACCGTCGAAGACGGTGCCCTCATCGGTATGGGAGCGATCGTGCTCAACGGCGCGGTGATCGGGGCCGGGTCGCTGGTGGCCGCCGGTGCGCTCATTCCCCAGGGGGTGGTGATCCCACCGCGGTCGCTGGTGGCGGGGGTGCCCGGCCGCGTGCGGCGCGAACTCAGCGACGCCGAGATCGCCGGCAACCGCGACAACGCCGTCGTCTACGAGAGACTGATGGAACTTCACCGCGAATCACAGACGTAAGGCTTGTGTCACCAATGAGACCCGAAACTTTCGTACGGTAGTCACGGTGCTGGAAGAGATCCGCGGGGCCGCTGTCCAAGAGGCTGTGCCGCATCAGGAATGGCCCTCGGTGGTACGACGCCGCAGGGTCATCGTGTGCATCGTCATGGTCGCCGGCGCTGTTCTGCTCGGGCTGTCGCTGCGCATCCGGCCCGGCGACCCGTCGTTCTACTGGATGACCCTGGCGCTGGCCGCCACCTGGGTGGCCGGGGCATTCGCGTCCGGGCCGCTGCATCTGGGTTCGATCAAGTGGCACGGCCGCAATCAGCGCCCGGTGATCACCGGGGCCGTGGTGGGACTGCTGCTCGGCGCGGCGTTCCTGGCCGGCGGTCTGGTCGCGCGTGAGATTCCGCCGGTGGCCGAACGGATCACCCGCGTGCTGCAGTTCACCACCTTCGGGCCGCTGTGGATCATCGTGCTGATCGCGGTGGTCAACGGCGTCGCCGAGGAACTGTTCTTCCGCGGTGCGCTCTACACCGCGCTCGGGAACTTTCATCCGGTCGCCATCTCGACCCTGCTGTACGTGATCTGCACCTGGGCCAGCGGCAACCCCATGCTCGGCTTCGCCGCGCTCATCCTGGGCACGGTGTGCGCCCTGGAACGGCGCGCCACCGGCGGTGTGCTGGCCCCGTTCCTCACCCATCTGGTGTGGGGGCTGATCATGGTGCTGGCGCTGCCGCCGATTTTCGGGCTCTAGGCGCTCCTGAGCGATCTCAGGCGCCGCTGAAGTGCGCCGGCCGCCGCTCCTGGAAGGCGCGGGTGCCCTCGGCGAAGTCTTTGGTGTGCAACAGGATCAGCTGACCCTTGGTCTCGCGCACCAGCGCGTCATCGAGTTCGGTCAGCGTCGCGGCGTTGATGGCGTGCTTGGTCTTGCGCAGTGCGATCGCCGGCCCGGAGGCCAGCCGGTCGATCACCGCGTCCGCGGCGGACTCCAATTCGTCGGCCGCGTGTACCGACGACACCAGCCCGTACTCGAACGCCTCGGTGGCCGGCAGGCGCTCGGCGAGCAGTGCCATCTTCATCGCTCGGGTACGGCCGATCGACGCGGCCACCAGGGCCGACGCTCCACCATCGGGCATCAGCCCGATCTTGGTGAACGCCAGCAGGAAGAACGCCTTCTCCGAGGCCATGACGATGTCGCACGCCAATGCCAGCGAGACACCAACGCCGGCGGCCGGCCCCTGGACCACGGCGACCACCGGCTGAGGCAGGTCCGCGATCTTGCGCACCGCGATGTTGACCGCCGCGAGCAACGGGTCGATGTCATCGGCCACACCCGCCTGCGCCTGATCCTCGGCGCTGATACCCGCACCCGCGCAGAAGCCGCGTCCGGCCCCGCCGAGGCGCACCACCTTCACCGCCGGGTCGCTTCCCGCCTGATCGAGCACATCGCACAGCGTCTCCATCATCGCGGCGGTCAGCGAGTTCAGGCTCTCAGGCCGGTTGAAGGTCACCGACAGCACGGCGCCGTCCAGCGAGACGGAAAGGGGATCGATGCCGGTGTAGGTGGTCATGGACCCACACGGTACAAAGAAGGATCTTCGATGAGGAAGGCGGTTGGACTTATGGCTGGACCACTCGCGGGCCTGCGGGTCGTCGAACTCGCCGGGATCGGCCCCGGACCGCATGCCGCGATGATCCTCGGCGACCTCGGCGCCGACGTGGTGCGTGTCGAACGGCCCAAGCCGGGTGGCCCCCCCGCCGCACCGAGCAAGGACTTTCTGCTGCGCAACCGCCGCTCGGTGACCGCCGATCTCAAGAGCCCCGAGGGCCGCGAACTGGTGCTGAAGCTGATCGCCAAGGCCGACGTCCTCATCGAGGGGTTTCGCCCCGGGGTCACCGAACGGCTGGGCCTGGGACCGCAGGACTGCGCAAAGCTCAACGAGAGGCTGATCTACGCGCGGATGACCGGCTGGGGACAAACCGGCCCTCGCAGCCAGCAGTCCGGCCACGACATGAACTACATCTCACTCAACGGTGTGCTGCACGCCATCGGCCGGGTCAACGAGGCGCCCGTCCCGCCGCTGAACCTCGTCGGCGATTTCGGCGGTGGCTCGATGTTCCTGCTCGTCGGGATCCTCTCGGCGCTATATGAGCGCGAGCGTTCCGGCAAGGGCCAGGTGATCGACGCGGCGATGGTCGACGGTTCGGCGGTGCTGGCGCAGATGATGTTCGCCTTCCGCCACACCGGCATGTGGACCGACGTGCGCGGCACCAACATGCTCGACACCGGCGCTCCCTGGTACGACGTCTACGAGTGCGCCGACGGCCGCCATGTGGCGGTCGGCTCGATCGAGCCTCAGTTCTATGCCGAGCTGATCGAGAAGCTCGAACTCGATCCCACCTCGCTGCCGCAACAGCAGGACATCACCGGATTCCCGGTATTGCGGGCGATCCTGACCGAGGCCTTCGCCAAGCACGACCGTGACCACTGGGCCGAGGTGTTCCGGACCAGCGACGCCTGCGTCACCCCGATCCTGTCCTTCGCCGAGATCGAGACCGAACCGCACAACGTCGAGCGCGGCAGCTTCTACAAGGAGGGCGATTCGATCTTCCCGATGCCGGCGCCGCGGTTCTCCCGCACCCAGCCCGGCAAGCCCAGGCCGCCGCGCGCGCCGGGACAGGACACCGACACCGTCGTCAGCGACTGGGTGTGAGGCCGTCGGTTATAGTCCCAACCAACCAGTAGGTCGATGACGATGCGGAACGGCGTTCCGAGGAGGAGTCGGCCCGTCAGCCAGGTAGATCGAAAGGAACGTCGTCAGTGGAGATCAAGGATGCGGTAGCCGTCATCACCGGTGGAGCCTCCGGCCTGGGCCTGGCCACCGCCAAGGCCCTGCTCGATGAGGGCGCCAAGGTGGTCCTGCTCGACCTGCCCAGTTCCAAGGGCGAGGACGTCGCCAAGGAGTTGGGCGACCGCGCCCGGTTCGCCGCTGCTGACGTGTGCGACGAGGAGGCGGTCACCAAGGCGTTCGACCTCGCCGAGAGCCTCGGACCGGTCCGTGTGGTGGTCAACTGCGCCGGCACCGGTGACGCCATCCGCGTGTTGAGCAAGAAGGGCGTCTACCCACTGGACAAGTTCGCCCGCATCGTCAACATCAACCTGATCGGCACCTTCAACGTGCTGCGCCTCGGCGCCGAGCGGATGGTGAAGGCGGACCCGGTCGGCGATGAGCG
>JAIOQK010000201.1 GCA_021413425.1 Mycobacterium sp. | reverse complement strand
CCCTGCCCGCCGCCGATTCCGGCCCGGACCCCGCGGCGCCGTTGAGCACCCCGGCGACCTGGGCCGTCGCGGCGGTCGCGCGTCGCGATCCCGGCCGCGGCGTCAGCCTGGCTGCCGCGTCGGTCCAGCCTTCCGCCGCCGTGGTGAAAGCAACGCCCACCTCGTTGACCTCGGGTCAACTGGGCTGGGTGACCGGCCAGCGCAACAACGCCTTCCCCGGCGCCACCTGGACCCAGACCAATAACACCAAGTGGGCTGAGGTGTACGGCACCGATCTGGGCATCATGTGGTTCAACGGTGTCAACGGCTACACCCAACTGGCGTTCGGCGACACCTTCGGCGGACCGAACATGTCCGGCGACTGGCGCTCCAATGTGCTGCTGCTCAGCGACGACACCGAGTTGTACGACGGCTTGAGTCTGATCAACACCGGCTATGCGCCGCAATTCATTCCGGCGGCGCGCAATCAGGTGTTCTTCATCGGCTCCGAGGTCACCAACATCCCCACCGCGGCGATCTACGCCAACGCCGAGAACTACGTCAACTACATGTCGGTGAAGTCGTGGGACACCCCCGGCCGGTGGACCACCAACTACTCGGCGATCTCGATGTATGACCCGGCCACCGACAAGTGGGTGCTGCAGCCCTCGACGGTGCGCTCGGCCGGCTGGTTCCGCTCGTCGACGCCGTACGTCGCCGGCAGCCAGAACTTCCAGCAGATGGCCTATGTGCTGCAGCCCGAGGACCAGGTCGCCCCGGGCGACACCCGCTACCTGTATGCGTTCGGCACACCCGCCGGCCGCGCCGGGTCGGCCTTCCTGTCCCGGGTTCCGGAGACCACCATCACCGACCTGTCGCAGTACGAGTACTGGGACGGCAGCACCTGGGTCCTCGACCGGCCGGCGGTGGCGGCGCCGGTGATCGGTGACTCCCCCAATTCGGGTGGTCTGTTCGGTTTCTTCATCGACCTCGCCAACAACCCGAACTTCTTCGGCGGCTGGTTCGCCGGATTCACCGGAGCCAAGACCGGTGGCAACGTCAGCGAGATGTCGGTGCAGTACAACGAATACCTCGACAAGTACGTCATGCTCTACGGCAACGGATTCAACAACGTGATTCTGCGCACCGCCGACACCCCCGAGGGGCAGTGGTCCGATCCGGTCACCATCGCGACGTCGATCAGCTATCCCGGTCTCTACGCGCCGATGATCCACCCGCTGTCGGGCACTGGACTGCTCACCGACTCCGCCGGTGACCCGGACCTGTCCACGCTGTACTGGAACATGTCTATTTGGAGCAACTACAACGTCGTGCTGATGGAGACCGACCTGTCGGCGCTGAAGACCACCGTGGTCTGATGCGGGCCCGCATGATCGCGGCCGCCCTCGGGCTGGGCATCGCAGGAGCGATCGCCGCGGCGGCGCCGGCATCGGCGGACGCATCCGCTGTCGCATCCGACCGCGCGGAAACCACCGGCCCCACGAGGCCGACGGTCCATCGCGTCGCGCGCACCACCCCCGCGGTCACCCCGTCGCTGACCGTCACCCGATCGGGCCAGAGTCCGTTCAAGCTCAGCAGCTCAAACACCACCGCGGCTCAACTCAGTGGCATCGCCTACGACGGAGGCACCACCTACTACTCAGTGGGCGATAACGACGACCGGACGATCTGGCAGATCTACACCTCGCTGAACACCAGCACCGGCCGGATCCGCTCCAGCCTGGTCACCACGGGCATCACCGCGCCTGCGATGGGCTCGGACTCCGAAGGGATCGCCCTGCGACCCGGGCGGGGCACGGCGTGGGTCTCCGACGAAACCACCTCCAGCATCAGCGAATTCAGCCTCTCGACAGGCGCGAAGGTCGGCGAGGTGGATGTCCCGGACATCTACCGCCCGGCCAATGTCCAGAGCAACCGGGGCCTGGAGTCGCTGACCTACGGGGCGGGAGACTTGTGGACGGCCAATGAGGAGGCACTCAAACCCGATGGTGCACTCTCGACCACCTCGGCGGGCAGTTGGGTGCGCATCCAGCAGTTCACCGGCCCTGAACTGAGCCCGGCCGGCCAGTTCGGCTACCTCACCGATCCGATCTCGCGGATGTCCCCGTTCGTGACGGTGGAGCGCAGCGGGCTGGTGGAACTGCTGGTACTTCCCGGTGGAGCACTGCTGGCCCTGGAACGTGAACTCGGCGGCGTCATTCCGCACTTCCGGTCGCGGGTGTATCTGCTCGACTTCACCGACGCCACCGATGTCTCGACATGGGCGAGCCTGGCCGACGGCGGCTTCACGCCCGTCGGCAAGACACTGCTGTGGCAGGGAGTATTCGGCTTCAGCAATTTCGAGGGAATGACGCTGGGCCCACAGCTGACCAACGGCTCCCAGAGCCTGCTTCTGATCTCCGACAACGGATCCGGTGAACTGGCCCAGCGTCAGGACGTCTTCAGCCTGATCATCCGGGGCTTATCCACGTCGCTCTAACCGCAGCCGGCCAGCACCCCCGCGATGGCGTCGTGTTCGGCCTGGGTCACCCACAAACCGTAGGCGGCCTTCACCTCCACGATCCGCGAGACGAACGTGCAGCGGTAGGCCGCATTCGGCGGCAGCCAGGTCGCGGCGTCGCCGTCGCCCTTCTGCTGGTTGATCCAACCGAGCGTGGCCTGCAGATTGCGCGGATCGTTGGCGAAGTCGCGCCGGGTCCATTCATCCCACTGCTGGGCGCCCTTCTGCCACGCATCGGACAGCGCGACGATGTGGTCGATCTGGATCAGCGACGAGGTGTCGTATCCGCGCCGGAACTCGGCCACGGTACCGGTGTAGGGGTCGTTGAGGATTCCGCTGAGCACTGCGCATCCGTTCGAGTTCGGCTTGAACACCACCTCGGTGAGGTCGCGGCGCAGGATGTCGTTGCGGGTGTCGCAGCCGTTGCGACCGTCGGCCACGGTGACGTCGTCGCTCCAGCTCTCCCCGAACAGGCTGCGCTCGTAACCGGTCTTGGGGGCGCGGCCTTTGATCGGCAGGCTTTGCAGTGCCGCCATGACATCGCCGGCACCCGGCTCGGCCGCCACCGGCGCGGGCGCCGACAGGCCGCACACCAGGATCGCGACGACAACCATGCGCCGAAACGTCATTCGCCCCACGCCTGCCCCCCAGGATTTGTGGGCTAGACGTTACCTCCTGGCGTCATCCCCACCAGAACGCCGTCGCGATCGCGACGTAGAGCGCGATCAGTACTGCGCCCTCGAACCAGTTCGACTCGCCGTCGAACGTCACCAGCACCGCGACGAGCGCCGACATCATCATCGCGGCCAACAGCAGCGGCGAGAACACCAGATCGAAGCCAGGCTGGCCGAGCCAGGCGGCAGCCAGGCAGACGATCGGTGCGATGGTGAGCGCGATCTGCACCGGCGACTGCAGCACCACCTGCACGGCGTAGTCCATCTGGTTCTTCGCGGCCAACTGGATACCGACGAAGTTCTCGACGGCGTTGCCGGCAATGGCCACGATCACCAGACCGGCGAACACCTCATTGATGCCAGCCGCCTCCATTGCCGGCTCCAGCGCGGCCACGAACCACTCTGAGACGAAGGCCGCACCGATGCCGGCCGCCGCCAGCATGCCGATGGCCATCGCCATCGGCCACTCGCCGTGTGCCGCGGCCTTGCTGGCTGCCTTGGCCGAGTCGGGACTCGCGGCGATGGGAGATCCGCCGCGGGAGTGTCCTTCGTGGTCCGCATGCCCGGAGTCCTTGCGGCCTAGCGTCGCCGGTAGCGACAGCAGGAACAGGACGAGCATGACGACGGAGATGATGACGGACACCGTCCGCTCGTGGGATTCGGCAGGTGTGTGCATGGCCGAGGTGAGCGACGGGACCGCGAGGATGAAGACGGCCAGGGTGAACATCAGCCCCAGGGTTCGGCTGTCATCGGCGGCGAAACGCTGCCGGCCGTGTTTGAGTCCGCCGACCACGAACGCCAACCCGAGGACCAGCAGGACGTTGGCCAGGATGGAGCCGACGATGGTGGCTTTCACCACCCCGTATAGACCGGCTTTGAGGGCGAAGAGGATGACGAACAGTTCGGGCAGGTTTCCCAGTGCGGTCTGCAGGATGCCGGTGGCGTTGGGTCCGAGCCGGTCCCCCAGCGCCTCCACCGACCGGCCGACCATGGATGCCAGGGTGGCCAGCGCGAGTGCTGCGATGACGAACGCCACCACCGCGTTGCTGTGAGCGAAGTGCAGTGCGCCGGCCGCCGCCGCCGCGATCACCGTGACGGTGAACATGATGCGGTCGCGCCGACTCAGCAGCGGCAGTCGTTCGGTCGTCGTGCTCACACCGCCGAAGTTTGCCAGAACTGCAGCACCGGTGTCGGAGAATCGGTGCCGGCGTAACTTGGCCACCGCGCGCGGGCTAGTCCCGGTTGAAGTTGACGACCTCACCGCGGTTGATCGAGACCCAGTCCCGCGCCTCGAGGTAGGGGCGAAAGGTCTCGGTGATCAGCTGCTCGTCATCACGGGTCTTCGGCCGCTGCAACTCATACAGGTGCGGGAACTCCGTCCAGGCGACGACCGCGTCCCACAGCCGCACCGCGGCCTCGCCGGTAGGCGGGTCGACCAGGACCGGTCCGAACAGGCACTGGCCGTCGGGGAAGAACAGCGTCGGCACCCCGTACCCGGCCGCGTCGACCACCCGGCGATGGTCGGCCATCACCTCGTCGTTGGTGGTGTCATCGGCGATGGCGGCGTCCACGAGTCCGGGGTCGAACCCGAGCTCGGACAGCAGGTGGCGGGCGACGTCTGGTTCGTGCGGCTTGTGCCCCTCGATATGCAGGGCGCGGGCAGCCCGCTCGTACCAGGCGTCGACGGCGTCCATCGACTCCCGGCGCAGCAGCGCGCCGATCCGCATCATCGACCAGCCGTAGGACCAGTCCCGCTCCCACGGGTGCTTCTTGCCCTCGACGCGGTTGATCTCCTCCAGGCTGAAGAATCGCCAGTTGATCACCAGGCCGGTGAGCGCGCGGACCTCGCGGATCCAGCGCGAGGTCTGATACGCGTACGGGCACATGACGTCGAAGTGGAAGTCGACGGTTTCCGGGCGGTTCATGGGGCTCACCTTACGTCCGCGCTGCCGCCCCCCGCGAGATCGGGCAGACACCCCTAGGGGAACTCGATGTACCGGCCGGCCCCGGTCGCGTTGGCGCGATCGAGCACCAGCGCGCTCAGCGCCACGTCGTCCATGGCGATACCCATGTTGAGGAACATCCGCCGGCCGGTCGACGGCACGTCGTACTCGCCGGCGACGACGGCAGCCAGGTGCGTCTGGGGTTTCGGCAGACCGAAGAAGTAGAGGCTGTCGGCCACCGAGTCGTACTGGCCGAGATCGTCGACGCAGTAGACGACGGCGTCGTCGAATGCCTTCTGCGCCATCGCATCGTCATAGTCCACCGGCAGCAGCAGTGCATTGGGGTCGGTGTTGGAGCAGTCGAGTTTGGGATCAAGCGGCACGGTGATCGTGGTGATCACCAGGTCGGCGTCGGTGACCGCATCGGTGGGCGAGGTGGCGACCCGGGTCACCCGGCTACCGGCCAGATCCAGCATCTCCTGGGCCCGTCCGCCGTTGCGGTCATAGGCCGTTACGTGCGTCAGCCCGGGATGCTCCGCCAACGCGACCTCCAGATGGCGGTGCCCCTGCAGTCCGCAGCCGACGATGGCCAGGTGCTTGGGTTCGCCGGGGACGTGACGCATGGTCACCCCGGACACACCGGGGGTGCGCATCTCGGTGATCCACCCGCCGTCGAGCAGTGCGATCGGACGGCCGGTCTCGGGGTCGTTCATGATCATCACGCCGTAGATATAGGGCAGTCCCTTGGCGTTGTTCTGCTCGTAGCCGGCGACCCATTTGAGGCCGATGCGGTCAGAGCCGCCGAGGTAGGCGGGCATCGCGTGGATGAACGCGTCCTCGCGTGAGGTGACCTTGGGCTTGGGCGGGTTCTGCACCAGACCGCGGGCCTTCTGCCGGAAGGCGTCCTCGAGGACGTCGACGATCTCGGTCCAGCCCAGGTTCAGGTTCTCCAGGTCGCTGCGGTTGAGGACCAGCATCTGATTCTCGGTCATGGGCCAGAACGGTAACCCGCGGGCGCGACGTGATGCTGACCTTCCCCGGCCGATCAGGGCAAATAGCGCCTCGCCGAGCCTCCAACCGTGCTGTGTCACTACGATCAATCGCCATGGCCAGCCACGAGGAAGCCCCCTACGAGGAGGTCTCGTATGCGGAGCCGGAATGGGACTGGAGCTCGGCAGCCGACGGTGATCAGTACGAGGACCCTTACGCCGACACCTACGTGCGGTGGCCCGAACCGGAACCTGCGATCCGCCGGCCCTGGCACCGCAATCCCATCATTCTCCTCGGCCTGATCGCCGCGGCCTCGGTTCCGCTCTCGGTGGCTGCGGTGCTGTTGCTGACCGGCGACCGCGATACCGGCGTCGCGACGAAGTTGAAGCCCACCATCCGCACCACCGCCGTTGTGCTCCCGCCGTCGGAGAGCGCCGTGGAGACGGGTGAGGCGCAGATGAGTGCGGCGCAGACGAGTCCGTCGGAGACGACCCCGGAGACCTCGGCCGAGGAGTCTGCCGCCACCGAGTCGGCGGAGTAGATCCCGGCTGCCACGATCGAGGCGCCGGCCCCGCTGCCGTCAGCCCGCGGCGGTGAGTCCGACGAATCCGACGGACCGCGGATCAACGTCACCCGCAGTCCGATGAGTTTCACGCCGGGGGCCTAGGGCTGACCGACGGAAGCACGGGTCGCCCGTGCCCGGCAACGTCTCGCGTTAGGCTGGTCCGGTGAGCAGGATCGCCAACGACATCACCGAACTCACCGGCAGCACCCCCCTGGTGCGCCTGCGCCGGGTCACCGACGGCGCGGCAGCCGACGTCGTCGCCAAACTGGAGTTCTTCAACCCGGGCGGCAGCGTCAAGGACCGCATCGGGGTCGCGATGATCGACGCCGCCGAGCAGGCGGGCCTCATCGGCGATGACACCATCATCCTGGAGCCCACCAGCGGCAACACCGGCATCGCCCTGGCCATGGTGTGCGCCGCGCGGGGCTACAAGTGCGCCATCGTGATGCCGGAGACCATGAGTCTGGAGCGCAGGATCCTGCTTCGGGCCTTCGGTGCCGACCTCATCCTGACCCCGGGGCCCGAGGGTATGGCGGGGGCCATCGCCAAGGCCGAGGAGATGGCCAAGGCCGATCAGCGCTACTTCATCCCGCAGCAGTTCGAGAACCCGGCCAACCCGGCCGTGCACCGGGCCACCACCGCCGAGGAGATCTGGGCCGACACCGATGGCAAGATCGACATCTTCGTCGGCGGAGTCGGCACCGGCGGAACGATCACCGGCATCGCCGAGGTGATCAAGGAGCGCAAGCCCTCAGCGCAGTTCGTCGCGGTCGAACCGGCCGCCTCCCCGGTCCTCTCCGGCGGGCAGAAGGGTCCGCACCTGATTCAGGGCATCGGGGCCGGCTTCGTCCCGCCGGTACTCGATACCGATCTCGTCGACGAAGTCATCGGGGTCAGCAACGACGAGTCCTTCGACATGGCCCGCCGCCTGGCACGGGAGGAGGGCCTACTGGTCGGCATCTCCTCGGGAGCCGCCACC
>JAIOQK010000200.1 GCA_021413425.1 Mycobacterium sp. | reverse complement strand
CGACGAACTCGACGTCGCGCTCGGCGCTGACGGCATTACGCGCGGCGAAGAAGGTGTCCTGTGCGGCCTTGAACCGATGCCACAGCGCATCGTCGACGTCCTTGGCGGTGCGCCCGGCCGCCTTCCATTCGGTGAGCATCTCGCGGAACACCGCCGCGGTGCCCGCCCAGTCGGTGGAGGTCGCCAACGCCTCGGCGCGCTCGCACAACTGCTCCTTGCTCTGTTTGGCGCCGGCGCGTTCGCGGTCGAGTTCGGCGAAGTGTGTGCCGCGGCGCCTGTTGAACGCGTCGCGAGCCGCCGAGTAGCGCTTCCACAGCGCGTCGTCGGTCTTGCGGTCCAGGCCGGTGATGGTCCGCCACTCGTCGAGGATCACGCGCATCCGGTCGCCGGCAGCCTTCCACTGCGTGGCGTTGGCGGCCAGATCCTCGGCCTCGGCGGCCAGCGCCTCCTTGCGGGCGGTCTGCGCGGCACGCTGTTCGTCGCGGCGGGCACGCTCGGCCTCGGCGGTCTGCGCGGCCTGTTCGGCGATCGCCGTCAGCCGGGCCGCGAGTGCGTCGACATCGCCGAGAACACTTGCGGTGGGCAGTGATTCGGCCAGCGCAGCCGCGGCCGCCTTGATCTTGCGGGCATCGCCGCTGCCGGTGGCCAGCCGGGTCTCCATCAGGGTGATCTCGGTGGCCAGGTCGTCGAAGCGCCGTCCGAAGTGAGCGAATGCGGCGTCGGGCTCGCCGGCCTGCCACGAGCCCACGACACGCTCCCCGGATGCGGTGATCAGGTAGACGGTGCCGTCATCGGCAACCCGGCCGAAACGGTGCGGATCGCTGACCGGCGCAACGGTCAGCGGCTGAGCCGACGGGTGCGGTCTCGGGACCGGCCGGGCCGGTCCGGGCCGGGGGATCGGCCGGGGCGGATCAGCGGCCGGTGTCTCGTCGGGTGTCATCGTTGGCGATCACCTACCCTTCGCGCGGTCGTGCCGCGCCCCTGCCGCGCGAAGCGGCTCCAGTGCTGCGTAGGACGACCGTGAAGACGTCCTGGTGGGTATTGAACCAGTTGAGCGTGTGGTTGGCTGCCAATCATGGCGAAGGCGGATATTGCGGCCCTGCTGGCGCTGGGCGCCGCCTTCTTCATCGCCATCGGCAATGTCATGCACCAGCGCTCGGCGCAGGAGGTCACCGACGAACCGGTGGGCAACACGACCGCGCTGTTTCTCCGGCTGCTGTCGGACCGGCAGTGGTGGCTGGGCAGCGGGATCGCCGCCCTCGGTTTCGGGCTGCAGGCCGCCGCACTCGGCCTGGGTTCGGTGCTGCTGGTGCAGGCGCTGCTGGTGACCGCGCTGCTGTTCGCGCTGCCGATCAACGCCCGGATCACGGGCCAGCCGGTCACCCGCTCGCAGTGGCTGTGGGCCGCGCTGCTGGCCGCGTCGGTCGCGGTGGTGGTCACGGTCGGCAATCCCACGTCGGGTCATCAACGCGGGGCCCTAGAGGTGTGGACCACCGTTGTCGTGGTGCTGGCCCCCGTCCTGGTGGGGTGCGTCATCGGTGCCCGGCTGCTGTCCGGCCGGCCCGCCGCCGCGGTGCTGCTGGGTGTGGTCTCCGGGTCGCTGTGGGGGCTTTTCGCGGTCCTCACCAAGGGCGTGGTGGATCGGCTCGGGCGGGGTCTGGGGGCGGTTCTCACCGCCCCCGAGTTCTACGTCTGGGCGGCGGTGGCGGTGGCCGCCACCGCCTGGCAGCAGTCGTCGTTCCGGGCCGGCTCGCTGGCGGCCTCGCTCCCGACCATGACGGTCACCGAACCGCTCGTCGCCTCGGTGCTGGGTGTTTTCGTACTCGGGGAGACGTTGCGGCCGGGGGAACGTGGTTGGGCGCTGCTGGTGGCGGCGATCGCTGTCATGGTGGTGGCGACCGTCGCGCTGGCCCGCAGCGAGGCGGCGCCCGCGCACCGCTAGCGTTGCAGCTGTGCTGACGGCGATTGCCCTGACACCCTCGGCGCCCGTGCTGGTTCCACAACTGGCCGGTGCGGCCGCCGCCGAGGTCGCCGGTTTCCGCATCGCCGCGCTGACTGCGGCGGCCGCCCTGCCGGAAAGCTGGATCGCCATCGGGGTCGGATCCAGCGAGTTGGTGATCACCCGCGCCCGCGGCACCTTCGCGGGTTACGGCGCCGACGTAGCTGTGTCGCTATGCCCCGAACTGTTGGGACCGGTCACCGAGATGCCGTTGTGCGCGCTGTTCGCAGGCTGGTTGCGCGGGCAGGCCAATCCGGCGGCCAGTATGTCGGTCCGGGTCCATCCCGCAGACCTCGACGCCGACACCGCAATCGCCCGCGGCCGGTTGCTCCGTGAACTCATCGACGCCGAACCCCTACCGGTCGGTGTTCTGGTGGTGGCCGACGGCGCCAACACCCTGACCCAGTCCGCGCCCGGTGGTTACGACCCGGCGGCCGAGGCCGCCCAGGAGGCACTCGACAACGCTCTGGCCGCCGGTGATACCGCGGCGCTGAGCGAGTTGCCCGACGGCATCGTCGGTCGGGTGGCATACCAGGTGCTCGCCGGCCTGGAGCCCGCGCCGGTCCGGCCAACCGAACTCATCCGCGGCGCCCCCTACGGCGTCGGCTACTTCGTCGGCACCTGGGCCGCGGAAAACCCGTGAGCCGACCGCTCGCCGTGATCGGACCGACCGGCACCGGTAAGTCCGATCTGGCGCTGGAGGTGGCTGAGCGGATCGGCGGCGAGATCGTCAACGCCGACGCCATGCAGCAGTACCGCGGCATGGATATCGGCACCGCGAAGCTCCCACCCCGGCAGCGCCGGGGCATCCCGCACCATCAACTCGATTGCCTCGACATCACCGACACCGCCTCGGTTGCGCGCTATCAGTGCGCGGCGGTCGCCGATGTGGAGGCCGTCATCGCCCGAGGCGCGGTGCCGCTGATCGTCGGTGGCTCGATGATGTATGTGCAATCCCTGCTCGACGACTGGGCGTTCCCGGCCACCGACGCCGCGGTGCGGGCCGCCTGGGAGGGCCGGCTCGCCGAGGTCGGTGTGGCCGCGCTGCACGCCGAGTTGGCCGACCGCGATCCCGCCGCCGCCGCGGTCATCCTGCCCACCGACGCCCGCCGCATCGTGCGGGCGCTGGAAGTGGTGGAACTGACCGGCGCGCCCTTCGCCGCATCCGCCCCGCGGATCGCTGATCCGCGCTGGGACACCGTGATCGTGGGAGTGGACCGCGACACCGCCGAACTCGACGAGCGACTGGCGGTGCGCACCGACGCCATGTTCGCCGCCGGCTTTGTCGACGAGGTCCGGACGCTGCTGCAGGCCGGCCTGCGCGAGGGCACCACCGCGCGCCGGGCGCTGGGGTACGCCCAGATGCTCGAGGCACTCGACGCCGGCGGCGGGGCGGCCGACATCGACTCCGCTCGCGAGGCCACCATCGCCGGCACTCGGCGCTACGTGCGGCGGCAGCGGTCATGGTTTCGCCGCGACCACCGCATCCGGTGGATCGACGGGGCGGACGACGGCCTCGCCGCAACGGTGGTGGAGCACTGGCGGCACGTATCCTCAAGTCGATGATCTTCGCCAAGGGGCACGGCACCCAGAACGACTTCGTGATCCTGCCCGACCTCGCCGCAGAGGTGCACCTGGCGCCACCCGCGGTCGCCGCGCTGTGTGACCGACGCCGCGGTCTGGGCGCGGATGGAGTCCTTCGCGTCACCACCGCCGCCGCCGCGGTCAGCGCCGGGGTGATCGGCCGGCTTCCCGACGGTGTCGCCGCCGACGACTGGTTCATGGACTACCGCAACGCTGATGGCTCGGTGGCGCAGATGTGCGGCAACGGGGTTCGGGTGTTCGCACACTATCTACGTGCCGCGGGCCTGGAGGAGCGGGCGGCGTTCGTCGTCGGATCGCTGGCCGGGCCGCGGCCGGTCGTGGTGCATCAGGCCGATGACGTCACCGCCGACGTGACCGTCGACATGGGCAAGGTCACCCGGTTGGGCACATCGGCGGCCACCGTCGGCGGCCGGCGACTGCAGGGCATCGCGGTGGACGTGGGCAACCCGCATCTGGCCTGCCTGGATCCCGAACTCGACGAGGCCGCACTGGCGGCTCTGGATGTGGGCGCCGCGGTGGAGTTCGACCACGGCCAGTTTCCGTCGGGCGTCAACGTCGAGGTCCTGACGGCGCCGGCGGGCGGCGCGGTGTCGATGCGGGTGCACGAGCGCGGTGTCGGTGAAACACGGTCCTGCGGTACCGGGACGGTGGCAGCCGCTCTGGCCGGCCTGGCGCATCTGGGCAGCGCCACCGGCTCCCTCGATGTCCGGATCCCGGGCGGTGAGGTCCGGGTGGACATCACCGATACCACCAGTTTCCTGCGCGGCCCCTCGGTGTTGGTGGCCCGCGGCGAACTGGCCCACCGCTGGTGGATGGCCCAGCAGTGACGTGCCGGGCACATTCCGCGGGCTCTGGACGTTATGAGACAGACCGTTGTTCACGACGGGCAACGTGAAGGACGACCCCCGTGACACCATCGACTGTGACATCAGCTGACAAGGGCCTATGACGAAACCCGATCTGACCAACGCTGAGCCCAGCGCCGGCGAACTCGATCTCGATGATCGCGCCGCGTTGCGCCGCGTCGCCGGGCTGTCCACCGAACTCGCCGACGTCTCCGAAGTCGAGTACCGGCAGTTACGTCTGGAACGTGTGGTTCTGGTCGGGGTCTGGACCGAGGGCAGCGCCGCCGACGCCGACGCCAGCCTCGCCGAACTCGCGGCCCTGGCCGAGACCGCCGGTTCGGAGGTGCTCGAGGGCATCATCCAGCGCCGCGACAAACCGGACCCGGCCACCTACATCGGTTCCGGCAAGGCCCTCGAACTGCGCCAGATCGTGGTCGCCACCGGCGCGGACACCGTCATCTGCGACGGCGAACTGAGCCCGGCCCAGCTCAACGCGCTGGAGAAGGTGGTCAAGGTCAAGGTCATCGACCGCACCGCGCTGATCCTCGACATCTTCGCCCAGCACGCCAGTAGTCGCGAGGGCAAGGCACAGGTGGAACTGGCCCAGATGCAGTACATGCTGCCGCGGTTGCGCGGCTGGGGAGAGTCGATGTCGCGGCAGGCCGGCGGCCGCGCGGGCGGAAGCGGCGGCGGTGTCGGCACCCGCGGGCCCGGTGAGACCAAGATCGAGACCGACCGGCGGCGGATCCGCGAGCGGATGTCGAAGCTGCGCCGCGAGATCAAGGATATGAAGCAGGTGCGCGACACCCAGCGCAGCCGCCGGCTGCACAGCGACGTCCCCGCGATCGCCATCGTCGGCTACACCAACGCCGGCAAGTCCAGTGTGCTCAACGCGCTCACCGGAGCGGGGGTGCTGGTGCAGGACGCGCTGTTCGCCACGCTGGAGCCGACCACCCGCCGAGGCGAGTTCGGCCCGCCCGGTGAGCGGGGGCGGCCCTTCGTGCTGACCGACACCGTCGGCTTCGTCCGGCACCTTCCGACGCAGTTGGTGGAGGCGTTCCGGTCCACCCTCGAGGAGGTGCTCGACGCCGATCTACTGCTGCACGTGGTCGACGGCTCCGACGCCAACCCGATCGCACAGATCGACGCCGTGCACGAGGTGATCGGCGAGGTGCAGAAGGATCACCACTCGTCGCCGGCTCCGGAACTGTTGGTGGTCAACAAGATCGATGTCGCCTCCGAGGTGACGCTGGCACAGTTGCGGCGCGCGCTGCCGGGTGCGGTCTTCGTGTCCGCTCATACCGGCGAGGGGATCGAACGGCTGCGCACCCGGCTGGGAGAACTGGTGGCACCCCGCGAAATCGCCGTCGATGTGACGATTCCCTACGACCGCGGTGAACTCGTCGCCCGGTTGCACGCCGAGGGCCGGGTCGATGCGATGGAACACACGGAGCAGGGCACCAGGATTAAGGCGCAGGTGCCCGCCGCGCTGGCCGCTGGTCTGGAGGCGTTCGCAACGCCCTAGACGACGCAGACGACGACGCTGACGACTTCTGCGGCCCGGCTTGCGTGCGCAGCGCCGATGCGGTGCGCTCTCCGGACGCTGTGGCAGAGCGCTGTACGGCTTTCACCGATCGTTGCACCGCAACAGGTTTGACGGGCGCCGTCATCGCGGCGGCGGAGGTGGCCGCCGGGGCTTCCCCGCGGATGTCATTGACGACGTCGTTGATCCCCTGCCCGATAGCCTGGGCCAGATCCACCGCCAGGGTGAACGGGTCGACCAACGGGATCAGCCGCAGCGGTGCCGGCTCGCTGTAGGGCAGCGTGCGGTCGTAGCCGGTCTCGATCAGCACCCGCAGCGCGGGCTGCACGAGGTCGATCAGCAGTGTCGTGATGAACTCCAGTCCGGTGAATGCGCCGAACTCCCGAAGTGGTTGCAGCAGAGGCAGGTTCGGCGTCGGGATGAGGACATAGGTGGTGTCACTGCCGGCGGTGCGTTGCTGGTTGGCCGGATCGGCGATGGCAGCGGCAAGTTCAGCCGGTGTCAGCCCGTTCGGCAGCTCGTCGAGGTTTTTGCCGTTCGGGGAGAGCATGGTGCCATGGATGTACCAGAACCCCGCCACCGCGTTGAGGGTGGCGAGCAGGTTGATCGGGTATAGCGGGAAGTCGGCCACACCGTCGTACTCGAAGGCGACATCCACGGTCGACATCGCGGTGTCGGTCGGGGTGGGCAGGCCGAAGGTCGCATCGAGGATCGGGACCGTGCCGAACGGCGCCAGCCGTTCGAACAGGCCGCCGTTGGGCCGGTTGGGGTTGCCGATCAGAACGAACGAGATGTTGGCCTGATCCTCGGCGGAGAGCTTGCTCAGCAGGAACTTCTCCCGGCTGGCCACCGTGGCGCCCTGGGAGTAGCCGAATATCACCACCGGATCGTCCGGCCCCGGGCGGTAGGTGCCGACGAGATCGCTGGTCAGCTGCTGCACACCACTGGCCACCGAGACGTCGAGCTTGGCGCCGGACAACCCGCCCCATCCCGCGAAGGGAAACGGCCAGAACTGGGCGATGTAGGGCACCGGCTGCGCGGTGCACACCACCGCGCAGGACGGCGTCGTGGGGGAGATGTAGTAGTCGACCGCGTTGTCCATGTAACCGGGCACGGCGGCCGGATCCGGTGTTGCGGTGCCGGGCACGATCAGGGCGGTGGCGGCCAGGTTGACCGCGACGCTGACGGTGCCGGCGACGGTGAGGCACAGCGCGATCACCACCGCGCACGCTGCCGCCAGCGCGGTGCGGATGGCCGACCCGGCAACACCGATCATGGTGACTGACGTTAACCGGCCCGCAGGCGCGTTGTCGCCCAACCATCCGGTTGGTTTATCCTCGAAAGGAGGTTCCCCGTTCCGGTCTTGGAGGTCACACCATGGGCAACGCCGTGAAGTACACCCGCACTCTGTTCGAGCCGGAGCACGACCTGTTCCGGGAGTCCTACCGTGGGTTCCTCGACAAGCACGTCGCGCCCTACCACGACCAGTGGGAGAAGGAGAAGATCGTCGACCGCGGGGTGTGGCTGGAGGCCGGCAAGCAGGGCTTCCTGGGCATGGCGGTGCCCGAGGAGTACGGCGGCGGCGGCGACCCGGACTTCCGCTACAACGCCATCGTCTGCGAGGAGACCGTGGCCGGCCGGTACAGCGGGCTGGGCTTCGCGCTGCACAATGACGTCGTCGCCCCCTACCTGCTGCATCAGACCAACGAGGAGCAGAAGCAGCGCTGGCTGCCGCAGTTCTGCACCGGTGAGATGATCACCGCGATCGCCATGACCGAACCGGGGACCGGCAGTGACCTGCAGGGCATCAAGACCCGGGCCGTGCGCGAGGGCGATCACTATGTGCTCAACGGGTCCAAGACCTTCATCACCAACGGCATCAACGCCGACCTGGTCCTGGTGGTCGCCCAGACCAACCCGGACAAGGGCGCACAGGGCTTCTCACTGCTGGGCGTGGAGCGGGGGATGGCCGGCTTCGAGCGTGGCCGCCACCTCGACAAGGTGGGTCTGGATGCGCAGGACACCGCGGAGCTGTCGTTCACCGACGTACACGTTCCGGTGGAGAACCTGATCGGCGAGGAGGGGATGGGCTTCATCTACCTCATGCAGAATCTGCCGCAGGAGCGGCTGTCGATCGCCGTTATGGCCGCCGCGGCCATGGAGTCGGTGCTCGAGGAGACCATCACCTACGTCACCGAGCGCAAAGCATTCGGCAAGCCGATCGGCTCGTTCCAGAACAGCCGCTTCCTGCTCGCCGAATTGGCCACCGAGGCCACCGCGGTGCGGATCATGGTGGATGAATTCATCAAATTGCTGATGGTGGACAAGCTCACCGCCGATCAGGCGGCGATGGCCAAATGGTGGACCACCGAGGCGCAGGTGCGGTTGACCGACCGGTGCGTGCAGTTGCACGGCGGCTACGGCTACATGCGCGAATGCCCGGGTGCAGACCATCTACGGCGGCACCACCGAGATCATGAAAGAGATCATCGGTCGCAGCCTGGGGGTCTGATCACCCGGTGAAGTAATGCCCGGGCGCATTTCGATTCAATTCGCGTTGTATCTCGATTTGGAACGAGAGTCGGTTTCTTGCGCGTGTCGTGGTTAGCTGGCGCGGAATTTACTATTTCATTACCTGAATTGATTCTCGAATACTTCGACGCGGGAGACGTGCATGACGCGGCTGAAACGACGTCCGGGGCGCGCCGCCGGGCGGCTTTTGCTCGGCGTGGCGGTGAGTGCACTGGCCGCGACGCTGGTCGTGCCCACGGCCCTGGCATCACCGGAGACCGACGCCGCCGACGCCATCGGCCAGGCCTGGGAGGCCGCCGGCGGATCCGGATCGGCGGTCGGCAGCCAGGACGGCGAGGTCTACCAGGTCGGCAGTGGCTTCGGGCAGAAGTTCACCGGCGGCGCCATCTTCTTCACGCCGGACACCGGGGCCCATCTGATGTCCGGTGCGATCCTGGACAAGTACCAGTCGCTGGGTGGTCCCGCCGACAGCGATCTGGGGTTCCCGACCATCGATGAGGTGCCCGGCCTCATCGGACCCGACAGCCGGGTGAGCACCTTCAGTGCCAGTGACTTACCCGCCATCTTCTGGACGCCCGACACCGGTGCCTGGGCGGTTCGCGGGGCGCTCAATGCCGCCTGGGACAAACTCGGCGGCTCCGCCGGCACGCTGGGCGTGCCCACCGAGGACGAACGCTACGACGGCGACACGGTGAGCCAGAGGTTCACCGGCGGGGAGCTGTCCTGGAACTCGGCCACCAAGGCCTTCACCACGGTTCCGGCCGAACTGGCCGACGGTCTCGCCGGTCTCGAGGTTCCCACCGACGCCACCACGTTGATCAACCTGACCTGGCGGTCCACCGGCGGTCTGTCCGGTCCGCTCGGCGGGCGCCAGGGCGAGCAGTCCCCGATCGGGGACAACGGCGCCGCGCAGGGCTACGCCGGCGGCAAGATCTTCTTCACCCCCGACACCGGGGCGCATGCCGTGACCGGGGCGATCCTGTCGAAGTACGAGTCGATGGGCGGGCCGACCGGCGATCTGGGGCTGCCGACCGGCGCCGAGGGCGACGGCGGCGTGCCCAACAGCCGGGTGAGCGCCTTCAGCGCGCCCGACGGCCCGGTGATCTTCTGGACGCCGGACTCCGGCGCCATCGTGGTGCGCGGGGCGATCAACGCAGCCTGGGCCAAGCTCGGCGGTGCCGCCGGCACCCTCGGCGTGCCGGACGGCGAGCAGAGCGTCAAGGGCGACGTCGTCACTCAGAAGTTCTCCGGCGGAGAGGTCTCCTGGAATCGCGCCACCAAGGAGTTCAGCACCAAGCCGACCGACTTGGCCGCTGAGTTGGCCGGACTCGAACTGCCCGACGGCGTGGCACAGGCGCCCGCCGGTGCCGGTTCGGCCGGCTCGGACGGCGGTTCGGGCCTGGGCTGGTGGTGGCTGGCGATCATCATTCCGGCGCTGCTGCTGCTCGGCCTGCTGGCCGGGTGGGCGCGGCGGCGCTCGTCCGCCGGCAGTGGCAGCGGGTACGCCGGTGCCGGAGAGTTCTCATCGGATCGCTGGCGCGGCTCGGGTCAGGACTGGGCGGCACCTGCCGGCGAGTTCGATTCCGATGAGGACGCCATCGACACCGCGCCTACCCGCATCCCGACCGAGGCCGAACTCGATGAGTTCGGCGCCTCGGCCGCGGTGGCCCAAACCGATTGGCGCACCGGGGATTCCGATATCGGCCGTCACTCGTCCGGCGGCGAGGCGTCGTCGTCGTGGCAACTGGACCTCGGCGACTTCGGCGCCCCGCGCCGGCGTCACGCGGCCGACGACGCCGACACCTGGACAGGCTACGGCGAGGCGAGCTTCGAGGAGCAGATCGGCGAGGAAGTCGAGTTCGAGGTCGCTGTCGAGCCCGAACCCGCCCACGATTCCGGTGACGAGCCGTGGCGGCCGGCGATCCACCTGCCGCTCGCCGATCCGTACCAGCCGCCGGAGGGCTACTTCATCAAGGCCAACACCCACTCCGGGCTGTACTACACGCCCGAGTCGGTGCTCTACGACAACACCATGCCCGAGGTGTGGTTCGCCAGCGAGGAAGTGGCGCAGGCCAACGGGTTCGTCCGGGCGCCCGAGTAACGCAAGCCCGGCGTACCGCCCGCCCCCGCTAGATCTACTCGGCTAGATCTTGCGGATGACGGTGACGACCTTGCCCAGGATGGCGGCGTCGTTGCCGGGGATCGGTTCGAATGCCGGGTTGTGCGGCATCAGCCACACCTGACCGCCGGTGCGTTTGAAGGTCTTGACCGTGGCCTCGCCGTCGATCATCGCCGCCACCATGTCGCCGTTGTCGGCGACATTCTGCTGACGGATGACCACCCAGTCGCCGTCGCAGATTGCGGCGTCGATCATCGACTCGCCCACGACCTTGAGCAGGAACAGCGAACCCTCGCCGACCAGTTCGCGCGGGAGTGGGAAGACATCTTCCACCGCCTCCTCGGCCAGAATCGGACCGCCGGCGGCGATCCGGCCCAGCACCGGGACGAAGGTCGGCACCGGTAGCGCGTCGGAGCCGGCCACGTCGGTGGTGACCGGGGCGATCACCTCGTCGGACCCGCGCACATCGACTGCGCGCGGCCGGTTGGCATCGCGGCGCAGGTAGCCCTTGCGCTCCAGGGTGCGCAGCTGGTGGGCCACCGACGACGTGGACGTCAGGCCCACCGCGTCGCCGATCTCGCGGATACTGGGGGGATAGCCGCGGCTGGTGACAGATGCCCGGATCACGTCCAGGATGGTCCGCTGCCGCTCGGTCAGTGCGTTGCTCTCACTCATGGGATGCGAATGTAGCCCGGATATCCGTCAATTTCAAACATGTGTTCGAGCGTGTCGCGCGATTCGCCGGTCACGGGCTTGTCGGTGGCCGAAATTATGCTGACGACACGCTCGCTCAAATGTTCGGACATCGAACACATGATCGAGTATCGTTCGAACACAAGAGCGAACAATCGCGGAAGGAGCCGATTATGACAATCCTCGACGATCGACCGGTGGTGGGATGGCAACCCGCGTTCCCGGCACCCGCCCGTGGTGCCCGCCGGCCCGTTCCGGCGCGCTCGGCCCGGCCGTTCCCGGCCCGTCCGGCCACCGCGCCGCTGCACTACCGCGGCACCGGCATCGCGGTGTCCCGCGCCGCCCACGGCCACCGGCCGGTCGGCACCGCGGTCACCGTGGCACTGGCCGCGATGGCGGCGCTGATCACCCTGTGGCTGGGCGCGCTGGCCAATTTCAGTGGCGACCGGGCGGCCGCGCCGGCCGCCGTTCACGAGCGGCTCGCGGGGGTCCAGGTCCAGGCCGGTGAAACGCTGCAGCAACTGGCCGGTCGGATCGCGCCCGAGGTTCCCGCGGGCCAGGTCGTCGACCGGATCCGGGATCTCAACCAGCTGGACTCCGCCGCGGTCGATGCGGGTCAGACACTGATCGCACCGGTCGCCTGACCGCCGGGCGCATGACCCGCTCCAGGAACTGCCGGGCGCCCGCGGTGATGGCTTCGGCGCGTCGTACGCAGGTAGGCTCACACTCGTCAAGCATCTCGCCAGGCGCAGTTCTGTCCGGCGCGAAGGGCGGGGGAGAGGGAGCGGTCATGCACTGTCCTTTCTGCCGCAACCCCGACTCCCGTGTCGTCGACTCCCGTGAGACCGATGAGGGCCAGGCGATTCGCCGGCGCCGGTCGTGTCCGGAGTGCGGTCGGCGGTTCACCACCGTCGAGACCGCGGTGCTGGCCGTCGTGAAGCGAAGTGGCGTCACCGAGCCGTTCAGCCGGGAGAAGGTGATCAGCGGCGTCCGGCGGGCGTGCCAGGGCCGCCAGGTCGACGACGACGCACTGAACCTGCTCGCCCAGCAGGTCGAGGACACGGTGCGTGCCGCCGGCTCACCCGAGGTGCCCAGTAACGAGGTCGGTCTGGCCATCCTGGGTCCACTGCGGGAACTCGACGAGGTCGCCTACCTGAGGTTCGCCTCGGTGTACCGGTCGTTCACCTCCGCGGAGGACTTCGAGCGCGAGATCGAGGATTTGCGGGCGCACCGCAACGTCAGCCCAGCACTCTGACGCCGTCGTCGATCACCCGGCCGGACACCTCCACCCAGCCCTCGGGCTGCCACGTCGTGAAGATCTGCGAGCCGCGGCCCTGCGTGATGGTCAGATCGTGACCGAGATAGTCGGTCATCCGCATCGCTGCCGATCCGGTCGCCTCGTCCTCGGGCACACCGATCTCGTTGGCGAACATCCGCGACCGGATGTGATTGCCGTCGCGCTCCAGCCAGGCCCACAGGTAGTGGTAGGCATCGTCGGCGTAGTCGGCGGGGTCGGCGGCCAACAGTTCGGCCACCGATGACATGTCGTGGATGGTGAACGGTGGTGACCACTGGGCGCGGGCCCGAACCGTGGTGAGCTGACCGTCGCGTC
Organism: Mycobacterium sp.; assembly: GCA_021413425.1. Lineage (GTDB taxonomy): Bacteria > Actinomycetota > Actinomycetes > Mycobacteriales > Mycobacteriaceae > Mycobacterium. Next base: position 17,619 of record JAIOQK010000200.1, on the reverse strand, counting down.
GGTCGGCGCCGATCTGAACAGTCCCCGCGGGCACCTGCAGCTCGCACACGGGTGTGCCGCGTTCGCGCAGCCACCACCCCGCTCCCACTGTCGGATGACCGGCGAACCCCAACTCGATGGCGGGGGTGAAGATGCGTGCCCGCGCGGTCACCGACCCCATCTCGGGCAGTTCGACGAAAATCGTTTCGCTGTAACCTAATTCGGCTGCCAGATGCTGTCGGTCGGTAACCGGAACCATCGCGGCGTCGACGACTCCGAGAGGATTGCCGAAACGCCCGTGCGCGTCGGTGAATACCCGCAGGACGGTGACGTCGATGGCCATGGCGGCGACACTACGCCGCGGCATCCGAGGTCCTCAGTCGGTGGTTTTGTCGTTGTCGCCGTCGGCGGCGTTGTCCTCGGCGTGCTGGGCCAGGAATCGCTCGAACTCCGCTCCGAGTTCCTCGCCGCTGGGCAGGTCCTCGTCACGGGCCAGCAGGGAGCGGTTCTCCTGGGCGGAGACGAACGCGTCGTACTGGCTCTCCAGGGCGGAGACCACCTGAGCGATCTCGGGGGAGGCTTCGACCTGTTCGTCGACCTTGCGGCGCACCGCCTCGGCGGCGTCGGTCAGGGCCTGCGTCGGCAGCTGCAGGGCCGCGCACGTGGCGATCTGCTCGAGCAGGGCCTGGGCTGCGGCCGGGTAGTCGGTCTGCGCCAGGTAGTGCGGCACGTGCACGGTGAAGCCGACGGCGTCGTGGCCGTGCTGGGCCATCCGGTACTCCAGCAGGTTGGAGACACTGGCGGGCACCTGCACCTCACCCACCCAGGGCTGGTGATCGGCAATCAGTTCGCGATCGTTGGAGTGCGCGGTCATCGAGACCGGCCGGGTGTGCGGCACGGCCATCGGGATGGTTCCCAGGCCGATGGTGCGGCGCACGCCGAGTCGCTCGGCGAGCAGGCGCACGGCGCTGACGAAACGCTCCCACTTGAGATCGGGCTCCATGCCGGCCAGCAGCAGAAACGGGGTGCCCACGCTGTCGCGCAGCGTGTAGAGGTTCAACTCCGGCTCGTCGTAGCTGGTGAAGTGATCGGTCTTGAACGTCATCAGCGGCCGCCGCGAGCGGTAGTCGAGCAGGTCGTCGATGGCGAACGACGCGACGACCTCGGTGTCCAGCGACGACTTCAGGTGCTCGGCGGCCAGCCGGACGGCGTGGCCGGCGTCGGAAAAGCCCTCGAGGGCATGGATCAGCACCGGGCCGCGGCCGTCGGTGGAGGTGAGCTGCGGTGCGGGCAGTTCCAGCTCGTACATGGACTCAGTCGGGGGCTCGGTCAGGTGGTTGTCGCCCTGCTCATCAGCCATGGGTTCGGCCTCCTTCGGTCAGCATTCTGTACTCACAACGCGCGGCGGGCCCGTCCCGTTCCCGTTGCCGGCGGTTTCGGCGTCCCGGCGGCCCTGCGCCAAGTATCCCCAGTGCCGGATTCCTCCACAGTCCGGGACCGCGGCGGGCCGCGGTGCACCGGATCCGACACCGGCGCTTGACAGCGTCGTGGCCATGACCACACACCCTGAGTTTCATCTCGACCGCCCGGGCGCTCTGATCGCCGCGTTGCCCGCCGTCCTGGGCTTCGTGCCGGAAAAGTCGCTGGTGCTGGTGGCACTGGAGGACGCCGGTCGGATGGGCGCGGTGATGCGGGCCGATCTGTCCGACGACGTGAGTGGCAATGTCGGGCGGCTGGCGGAACTGGCCGCGAACTCCGGTGCGGTGCGCGTGCTGGCGGTCGTCGTCGACGCCGACGGCGCGCTGTGCCCGATGTGCAATGACGAGCATCGCCTGCTGTGCGAGGCACTGGGGGAGGCTTTGGTTGGCTGCGGTGTGGAACTGCACGCCGCCCACATCGTCGATCGTGTCGAGGCCGGGGGGCGGTGGCACTGCGTGGACGGCTGCGGGGCCACCGGTCCGGTGGAGGATCCGTATGCTTCCCCGCTTGCCGTCGCCGCGGTGCTCGACGGCCGGCGGCTCTACGGCCGGCGAGCAGATCTGGCCGCGGTTGTCGCTACCGCGGACGATGAGCGCACCGCCGCGCTTGCGGAGGTCGTGGGTGCCTGCGCGCAGAGCCGCGATTCTGACTGGCTGGCAGATCCGAACGGACGCGGCCGCCGCGACGTCGAGCATGCGATGGCCGCGGCCGAGCGGGTGGCGGCGGGCAGCGACCTCACCGACGATGAGATCGCCGAACTCGCCGTCGCGCTGCCCGATGTCGCGGTGCGGGACACGCTCTATGCGCTCGCGGTCGGCGCACAGGGTGCCGCCGCCGAAGCGCTCTGGGGTTTTCTGGCTCGGGTGCTTCCCGATCCCTGGCGATCGGAAGCCCTTGTGCTGTTGGCGTTTTCGGCCTACGCGCGCGGCGACGGTCCCCTGGCCGGGGTTTCCCTGGAGGCCGCGCTTAGATGTGACCCGGAGCACCGGATGGCGGGCATGCTTGACACTGCTCTGCAGTCCGGAATGCGACCTGAGCAGATCCGTGAGCTCGCGGGCACCGGATACCAGTTGGCCAAGCGACTCGGCGTGCGGCTGCCGCCGCGCCGTGCGTTCGGCCGCCGGGCGGTCTAGACCTTCTCGACCTTGACCGCGTGTGCCATCTCATGCGGCAGTTCGACGTTCTCATGACCCCCGACGACGATCGTGACGTCGCCCGCGGCGCTGGTCTCGACGAGTACCCGCGCGCTGGGAACCACGCCGGCCTCCTTGAGGCGGCTGATCAGCGCGACATCGCCCTGTACGTGCTCGGTGAGTTGCCGCACCACGACGGCCACCGCATCGCCCACCGGAAGTTCGGTCAGCCGCACCAGGTTCGCACCGTCGTGCTCAGGTGCGGCGGTGTCGAGGCCGAGCATGTCCAGCCCGGGGATCGGGTTGCCGAACGGCGAGACCGAGGGATTCTCGAGGACCTGCACCAGGCGCCGTTCGACGTCCTCGCTCATGACGTGTTCCCAGCGGCACGCCTCGGCGTGCACGTCCTCCCAGGGCAGGCCGATGACGTCGATGAGCAGACGTTCAGCGAGGCGGTGTTTGCGCATCACCGAGATCGCGAGCCGCCGGCCCTTCTCGGTCAGTTCGAGGTGACGATCACCGGCCACCCGCAACAGCCCGTCGCGTTCCATCCGCGACACCGTCTGGCTCACCGTCGGCCCGCTCTGTTCGAGGCGTTCGGCGATCCGGGCGCGCAACGGAACCACGCCCTCTTCCTCAAGGTCGTAAATGGTGCGCAGGTACATCTCGGTGGTGTCGACCAGATCGTTCATGAGGTCACCCTTCCTCGCAGGCGCGAGTCTACTCAGCGCGGGTGCCCGAATACCCCCGCGCGGCCCAGCGGGTTGGGAGAACACAGGTGTGCCCGCCGGCGGACACCGGCGGGCACACCTGCTCTGGCTTGCTCCGGCGAACTCGTCAGCTGGCGTAGGAACGCAGCTTGTCAGCCCGTTCGCCGTTGCGGAGCTTCGTCATGACCTCGCGCTCGATCTGGCGAACCCGCTCGCGGGACAGGCCGAACAGCTTGCCGATCTGGTCGAGCGTGCGCGGCTGGCCGTCGTCGAGGCCGAATCGCAGCCGGATCACCTGCTGTTCACGCTCATCGAGCGTGGCCAGCACGTGGCGGATGTCGGTGTGCAGAAGCTCCGAGATCACGGCGTTCTCGGCCGACATCGCCTCGGAGTCCTCGATGAAGTCCCCCAGCGGGGCCTCCTCGTCACTGCCCACCGGCATGTCCAGGCTGACCGGGTCGCGGCTGTGCTCGAGAAGGTCGTTGATCTTCTCCACCGGGATTCCCGACTCCTCGGCCAGTTCCTCATCGGTGGCCTCACGGCCCAGGGTCTGGTGCATCTCCCGCTTGATCCGGGCCAGTTTGTTGACCTGCTCCACCAGGTGCACAGGCAGCCGGATGGTGCGGCTCTGGTCGGCCATGCCGCGGGTGATGGCCTGGCGGATCCACCAGGTCGCGTAGGTGGAGAACTTGAAACCCTTGGCGTAGTCGAACTTCTCCATCGCCCGGATCAGCCCGAGGTTGCCCTCCTGGATCAGGTCCAGCAGGGGCATGCCGCGGCCGGTGTAGCGCTTGGCCAGCGACACCACCAGGCGAAGGTTTGCCTCCAGCAGGTGCTGGCGGGCGGCCTGGCCGTCGCGGACGACGATCGCCAGGTCACGCTTACGGTTCTCGCCGAACCGCTTGCGCGTCTCGAGCAGGTGAGCGGCGTACAAGCCGGCTTCGATGCGCTTGGCGAGTTCGACTTCCTCCTCGGCGCTCAGCAGTGCGGTCTTACCAATGCCGTTGAGATACACGCGCACAAGGTCGGCGGCTGGACTCTGGGCGTCCAGGTCGCTGTCCCTGCGTGTGGTGATGTTTGCCATGACGGCCTCCCGATCGGCTGCAACTGTCACGCTGTCCAACGTGCGACTGCGGCCCAGAGTTCCCGGAGTGCACCGGTCTCACACCCGGTGAAGTGCGTAAACGGCGGGATTTGTTGAGAATGTGCTAAGAAACGCGCCGTCGACGGCGGGGTTCACGGCTCAGCGGGGGCGCTCATCGCCGGTAGGTTGCGCTGTTCGTGGCATACCGGCCTCCAGGGCGGGACGCTCGGCGGTGGGGAACAGCGCGGTGCGTACCGGGGCGTCGGGGAAGCGGCGCGGTTCCTCGGCCCGGCGCGGCGGGCGGTCGTTGGCGATCAGCACCGCAATCCAGGGCAGCGGGATCGATGCGGCCAGGATGCCCAGCGACAGCAGCCCGTTGTGCCAGATGCCGTAGGCGATCGCGGCTGCCAGGAACGCCGGGATGCGCCAGGACATGATCTTGAGGTATTTGCGGACCCTGGCACGATGTTGTTCCTCGTGGGAGAGCGCCGCGCGGGTGATGAGCACCGGGCGACCCTCGTCGTCGAAACCCAGATCGTGCTCCATTTGCTCACTGTTCCACACTCCCGCCGTGGGAAACGAGAGGTTTTTCTTACGGCAGTCTGACCAGACCGGCCGGTATACGGGCACAATGGCGGTATGCAGACGGACACCATCGAACGGACCGACAGCGACGAACGCGTCGACGACGGCACCGACGCCGACAGGCCCAAGCACTTCCACTACGTCAAGAAAGAGAAGATCACCGAGAGCGCGGTGATGGGCACGCACGTCGTGGCGCTGTGCGGTGAGGTCTTCCCGGTGACCAAGGCCGCCAAGCCGGGTTCGCCGGTCTGCCCGGACTGCCAGCGGATCTACCAGAGCCTCAAGAAGGGCTGATCACGGCGGGCTGCGGGTGCGGCTCGGCCAGGGGCACGGCCGCATCGTCCGCGCCGGACGGTTCGCTCTCGGCTTTCCTGGTGGCCCTGCGCAGTTCCCGCGCGTCGCGCCAGCGCCGCCAGTGCGACTGCGGCGCCGGCCACTCCTCCTGGATGGCGGCATTGAGTTCGGCCCCCATCATGATCGCGAAGCCCAGGAAGAACGCGAAGAGCAAAAACGCGATCGGGGTGGCCAACGCGCCGTAGGTATAGCCGGTTCGGGTGATGTATTGCAGGTAGATCCGCAGGCCCGCCGTGGCGACCAGAAAGACCGTCGTCGCCAGCACGGCGCCCCACACCAGCCGGTGGGTGGGAAGCGGGTCGGGCAGCGACACCCGGTACAGCGCGGTGACCACGATGATCAGGATCGCCACCAGCATGGGGTAGTAGCCGAACTGCAGGACGTTCTCGAAGCCGTCCGGGATGTACTCGGCGATCTTGCGCGGGCCCAGCGCGACCAGGGGCGCCGCGGCGATGACGAACACCAGCATCACCATGTACAGCCCGAGGGCGAAGAACCGCTGCCGGACCGGATGGCGCAGCGCGGTCTGGTCATGGGCTTCCACGATCGAGTCGACGAAAGCCGAGATCGCCGAGGAGCCCGCCCACAGGCTGATCACGAAACCGAGTGACACCACCTCGCCGCGGGCGCCCTGCACGATGTCGGCGACCGTCGGTTCGATGATCTCCTTGACGATGTTCTGGGAGAAGAAACTTCCCGAGGTGCTGATCAGTTGGGTCTGGATGGCGGCCAGGGTGTCCGGGCCGAACAGCGGCGCGATGAACGCGAGGCTGCCCAGCATTCCGAGCAGCAACGGCGGCAGCGACAGCACCGACCAGAATCCGGCCTGAGCCGATTCCGAGAAGATGGAGTCATCCCAGCTTTTCGACAGGGTTCGCTTGGCGATCCGCCAGATGTGATGGCGACTCGGTGGCGGTTGGCCGTTCATGAACTTTCAGCATTCCTCACCGGTGGCGGCAACTGCGGCGGACGCGGCTGGACGCCCGCGGCTGTGTTCAGTCCGCGGAGCTGAATTCCAGCACCGCGGACAGCTCAGCCAACTTGGCCTGGTGCTCGTTGGCGTGATGCTGGCAGAACAACAGTTCGGCACCCGAGGGGAGTTTCGCCCGTACGCGCGCCGCCGCACCGCAGCGATCGCAGCGATCAGCCCGGGTCAGCTCGGGACTGGTCAGAGTTGCGTTCATGGGCTCCTCCGTAGGTGCTCATGCTCCCTGGGCGACGGCCCGCCGTAGAGCGTGTGTCTACTGTCTCAGACGTTTCGGCGCGAGTGGATGTTCCCACGCCCTGTCGATGTGTCGTGTCTCACCCTTCATCGTTGAGATCGGCCGTTGAGGTGTCATGCAGTGTGGGGGCATGCACCCCGATCCGCAACTGCTGGTCCATCTGTGCCCAGTGCAGGACTGGCAGGCTGCCGCCGGCTTCGGCCGGCTGGCTCCGGAATCACTGCTGACGAGCGGATTCGTCCACCTGTCCACGCTGCAGCAGGCCCATCTGCCCGCCACCCGGCTCTTCGCGGGGCGCACAGACCTGCTGGCGGTCTACGTCGATCCGCAACTGCTGGAGGCTCCCGTGCGGTGGGAGGCCGGTGAGCCTGACGATCCGCCGGCGATGCGATTTCCGCACCTCTACGGCCCGCTGCCGCTGAGCGCGGTGGTCGAGGTCCGCGCCTACCCGCCGGGACCGGACGGCACCTTCGCCCCACTTATCCACAGCGGCGCGGGCGGAACGAAGTCACGGCCGGTCACCGACTGTTAATTTCTCCGAAGCGGGCTGTGCCCGGTCGGTTATCTCCTCCCCCGGGAACCGGCGGCACTCCCGCACCGGTGGCCGGGGGTCGCCGAGACCGTGAAGTGCCCCCCAGTTCGCGATCCTCGGACGCGGCACCCGGCCACCCCCCGGTTGCATAGGGTGCTCGGATGGCCAAGACGCCCAAGCTCGAGGTTCGTGACGCCGCCGACGTCCCGCTCCGGGAGGTCTCCGGGCTCGCGGTGCACGGACAGCAGTTACTCGCCGTCGGCGACCACGATCCGGTGGTGTTCAGCGCACCGTTGGAACCGTGGCCGTTGCGGTGGCATGGCACCGATCTCTCGAGCCTGGGCCTGCCGGAGGGTGGAACCCAGTTCGAGGCGGTGCAGCCGGCCGCCGCCGGCACGGTTCTGATCCTGCAGGAGCAGCCTGCCCGCATCCTGCACCTGGACCTCAACGTGCCGGTATTGATGTCCACGCTCCTGCTGGAGGTGCCCGAGGGGCACCGGCTGCGCGAGGCGTGGCTGGGCGATCGGTCCTCGCGCGGCGAGTCGCTGGTGCTGACCGATCGCGGCCACGTGCTGGTGGTCAAGGAGAAGGACCCGGCGGCGATCCTGGAGTTCGGGCCCGCCGGTGATGAGCCGGTCGGCTGGCGGCGCGGTGGCCCGGTCGTCCCGCCGGAACCCGAAGACGCCACATTCGTCGTGCTGGCCACCTGGTGGCTGGCTGCCGGGCTGGGCAAGCATCTGCCCGACATCAGTGACGCCACCGTCGGGCCGGACGGGCGGCTGTACCTGTTGTCCGATCAGGGTGCGGCGATCGCGCGGATGCCCGAGGTGCTCGATCCCCGCGGCGGCGAGGTGGATGCCGTCGCCGTGTGGCGCATCGCGGGTGCTCCGGAGAACGCCGAGGGCTTGGTGATCCTGGCCGACGGCACCCCACTGGTAGCGCTGGATACCAAGGCGCCTAAGCGCAATCTGCTGCGACTGGACCCGCTACCGCTGGATTGACAGTCAGCGACGGCCGCCGCCGTGAATCGGAATGTTGTGCGGAACGTTCTGTATGGGCGCGCGTATCGGCGCGTCGACGCCGCGCAGGCCCGGATCGACTCGGGGAAGGTTGACGCCGGGCAGGCCGACGTTGACGCCGGGCAGGCCGACGTTGAAGTTCGGAATGGGCACCGGGATCCCCGGGTCGTAGAGACTATCGACTCCCACCGGGGCCCACGGCTCGCACTGCTGGGTCACATAGCTGTACGACATGCCGACCCCGCACCCGTCTTCGGCCGCGGCGCCGGGCGCTGAGGCCAGGTACGTGGCCAGAGGCACGAGCACTGCGAAGGCGACTGCCGTCGGTGCTTTGAGTTCGCGGGAATGCACCAGCGCATCCTAGGGCCGTCGGAGGAGGCCGGAGACCCGCTTGGGCTGGATAAGATGCGATAACGTCGGCGGTCAGATGAACGCCGACCGGTACCCGAGCACCGTGCGGTGCCCGGCGTGCCATTCGACCGTCGCGGCGACGGTGTTCTGCGGCAACTGCGGGGCCGATACCGACGCAGCGGTCAGCAGATGGGATGTTCTGCTGCGACCCAAGGTCTACGCGACCGCCTGCCGCGAGCCGGTTTGGCTGCCAGGGATCAGCAGCACGCTGTTCCCCCGACTTCCGGGACGGGCGCGCGCTCCTTTCCGGGTGGGGTTGGTCGGCGTGCTCGCTGCCATCGTGGTGCTGTCCCTGCTACGGGTGAACGGTCCGCTGGGCGTCATCGCCACGATCGGGTGGCCGCTGCTGTTCTGGCTCTATATGTGGCAGTCCGATGCGTTTCGGGACATCGGGCTCCGCATCCTGGCGGTCACCATGGTGCTCGGCATGGCAATCGGTGTGGGCTGGTGGCTGTCGACCGTCAAACTGCTCGCCGCCTCCTACGGGGTCTCGACCGGTTCGGTTCTGGCGCTGCTGGGAGTGATTAACACCGCGTTCCTGCTGTCGGTGGGGGGCGGACTGTTGATGCTGGTGCCCGCTGTCGTCGCCAGGTTGATGGCCGGGCCGGTGCGTGAATCGCTGGACGGGTTCGTCATCGGCGCATTCGGCGCGCTGTGGTACGCGACGGCGGCCACGACAACGATCCTGGCGCCACAGTTCGTCGAAGGACTGATTGAGGAACACAGTGCCGCCCGGATGCTGGACGATTCGATCCGCAACGGGGTCGTCAACCCGATCGTCACGACGGCCGCCGGGGGATTGGTCGGGCTGGTTCTGTGGTTCCGGCCCGAGAAGCGCTCCGCGGACGAGGCCATGCCTCCGCGCATGGCGGTGATCCTGTGCGCTGTGCTGGGGGTCGGTTGCTACATCGCCGTGTGGGCGGTCGACGCGGCGCCCCTGCCGCGGGCGGTGGAACTTGGCCTGCAATTGGCTCTGTCAGTGTTGGCCCTGCTGACGGTCCGGTGCGGGGTGCAGATCGCGCTGCTCCACGAAGCGCCCGATCCGCAGACCGATGCACCGATTCTCTGCGTGTACTGCGAGAAGGTGGTGCCCGATCGTGCGTTCTGCGGGTGCTGCGGGGCCGCGGCCCGGGCGGCATCGCGATCGTCGCGGGTCCTGCGTCGCCGGGATCGTCCGGTACTCCAACGGGCGGCCCGCTGAGAAGTGCGAGTAGAATCTGGGGAATGATGTCTTCAGTGATGTTTCGCAAAGTGGCGCTCCTCGTCGGCGCGGCCTCGATCGTCGGTACCGGTGCTCTGACCGCGTGCAGTTCAGACAAGGACAAGGGCAAGGACAAGCCGGCCGAGACCTCGCAGCCGACCTCTGCGCCCGCCGTCACGCCTACGGAGAAGGCGAACCTCGGATCATTCGCCCCGAGTGTCACCGCGCGTCCGGCGCCGACCGCTCTGCCGGGCAACGTCATCACCGGCGGCTAGTTCCGCGGGCCGGTTGCCTGCGCCAGCCGTCTTAGTTACCCGTCGCCGACTTGTAGTCGGCGATATCGTCGCCGATCTCAGCGAGGACGGCGTCCCAGTCCGGCGTCCATAGTGTGACGCCGCGCAGAAGACCGGTCGGTGTCACACCGTCGCCGGCGTCGCTCATCTGCGCGGCGATCGCGTCTTTCGCCGGGATCCCGAATGCCTCGGAGAACACCGATCTCTGGGAGTCGTCGGACACCAGGAACGCGAGCAGTTTCTTGGCCTCCTCGGGGTGGACGGAACCGGCTGTCACACCGGCGACGTAAGCCAGGGAGATCGTGGTGGGCTTGCGTGCTGGCATGGTGGGGAAGAAGATCCTGATCTTCAGGCTGTCGTTGGTGATCGACGCGAGGTTCATCTGCACGTCGCCGTTGGCGACCAGCAGTTCGCCGCTGCTGACCTTCGGCGCGAGCGCACCGGTCGATGCCGCAGGACCCACATTGTTGGACTGCAACCGCGCGAGGTAGTCCAGAGCGCCCTGCTTGCCCATCAACTGCTGTAGCAGCAGCAGAAGCGCGGTGCCGTCGCCGGCCTCACCGGGAGTCGAATACTGCAGCCTGCCTTCAAGATCCGGCCGCAGCAGGTCATCCCAGGTGACCGGAAGTGGGTTGAGTCCCGCGTTGGCGATGAAGCACAGCGCGGTCTTGACGATCGGAACGTATACGCCGCCCGGTCCGACGAACTCGGGGGAGAGCCCTGCGGGGTCCACGCCGCTAGGTTGCAGCAGCCCGGATTTGTCGGCCTTCTGGATGAACGGTGGAAGGGTGATCAGCAGGTCGGCCGGCGGGACCGGTTCGCCGGTGTCCATCTGCTCCCAGACCGCCGGCGAATTGACCCGCGACACCACCTCGCCGGAGCCCGCTTCGAACAGGTTGACCTTGATGCCGGTCTCCGCGGTGAACTTCTCGAACCGCGACTGATACCAGGCGCCGAGGCCGGTGGGGCTGTAGACGGTGATGGTGGCGGCCTCACTGGCGCGGCCGCAGCCGGCGGTGAGCATGGCGATGATGACAAGCAGTGCGGTGAGCCGGTGGCGACGATTCATCGGGGCGGGTCGCCTTTCCAACTGAAGCTGTCGACGTACTTACCCATGTCCATCGCGATTTCGGTGTTCGCCGCCGACGGCGGACCGGGTCCGAAGTCTTGTGAGAATCGCCGGAACGGGCCTTCTGCGACGGCGATCAGAGCCAGGTCGTTCTTCACTGCGGCCATGATGATGACCCGCATCGGATAGCTGTTCGACATGCCCGGCTGACGGAAGTTGGCCACCACGCCGTAGCCCAGCTGATAGCCCACGGTGGTGTTGGGCAGCTCGTAGACGACCTCGGCATTGGCGTACTGCTTGGCCATCAGCTGTGCGACCAGTTGCCGCGCCACTGCGCCCTGCGCGGGCTGGCTGAACAGCCGCAGCAGACCGCCGTCGCCGGCGGTCAGCTGTGCCCGCACGCCGTTCGCCTCGGTGCTGACGGCGTAGATCTCGCTGGCGGGCGGATGCGACACCGAGAACGCTCCGTCGACCGAGGTGAACCGCGGGAGGTTGGCCACCGCCACCGCGTTCGGCGGCCGTCCGCAGTCCGGCGGGCAGGCGTAGGTCGCCGCGTCGGTCACCGCTCGGTCCCACAGGGCGATGACGATCATGCCCACACTCAACCCCAGCGCCAGCAGTCCGAGCACCGCGCGGAACCGGGGCCGGGCCGCTCCCTCGGCGCTGTATTGCCCCGGTGGGACCCCGACCCCCTCGAACAACGCGGGCACGCCGGGTGAGTGGGTCATGTGCGGGCCCGCGCCAGCAGGATGTTCCTCACCAGGTTGTCGACGTTCGGGGTGCCCAGGCCGGTGACCATGTCGTAGCCCGTGGTGCCGGACAGGCTGATCGCGTTGCCGCCGTAGTTGATGTCGCGCAGGCCCGGTGGCGCTATCGAGGATCGGGGCAACCGGTAGAGCACCGGATTCAATTCACCCAGCGGGTCGGCGCCGCGGTCGGCGAGTTTCTGATTCATCAACGCCGCCAAGCCGGCCCAGATCGGCGCCGCCTGGGAGGTGCCGCCGCCGACGGTCGGCCGGCCGTTGAACACGATGCGCACGCCGGTGAACGGGTCGGAGACCGCGGAGACGTCGGGCACCAGGCGGCGGTCGGGCAGTTCGGAGCCGATACCCACCGTCTGCCACTTCGGCCGGTCGAAGAGCGTCGAGATCCCGCCGCCCGTGCCGATAGTCAGCGGGGTGTTGTACCAGGACTGCTCGGACAGCCACCGGCCATAGGCATCGGTGGAAAGCTTGGTGCCTCCGATGGCGGTCATCTCCGGCAGTGAGGCCACCGCATCCACACCAACGTCATCTGGGGTCGGCGGTTCGGAAAACCGTTTCGCCCCTTTGCATTCCAGTCCGGCCAGGTCTCCTGTGGCATTGAACGCGGTGGTGCCGTTCTGCAGTGCGGTGGACAACGCCGCCCGTACCGGAACGAGGTCGGCCGCTGTGAACAGACGGTCGCAGCCCCAGCCGATGGAGAAACTCCAGATCGCCCCCGGGAATTGCTGATCCACCGACTCCATCAGCTGGCCCAGCTTGACGAACGCTCCGCCGCCGGAGTTGTCGGTGGTCGAACGCGCGTTGACCAGGACAAGTTTCGCCTCCGGGGCGATGGCGTGGATGACCTGTAGGTCCATGTTTGCCTCACCGACGCGTCGCTGAGGCATTCCCCCCATCACCTCCACCTCCACCGGAGGGAGCCCGGAGCTAGTGGTGAAGGCGTCCATGTCCTGCTGCAGGAAGCCGTCGAACGCGAACACCACCACGGTCTGGCCCCGGCCGGCGAAGCCCTCCTCCACCAGTGGGGTCGCGTTGTAGGCATTGAGCAACTGCAGCGGTGAGAGGCCGCCGTCGGGCACCTCCCGCGGCAGCATCGGCAGCGCTTCGCGAGTGGGGGTGTAGCTGAGTATTCGGCCGACGTCGGCGACCTCGGTGCGGGCCTCCGGTGGTGTCTCGGGTTGTTGCGGTGAGGCGTAGAAGACGCGTCCGGCATCCGGGCCATCGGTGGCCCGGTAGTCGCGGACCGCGACGCCGAACGCACTGGCGACCGCCGTGGGGTCACCCTCGATGACGGCCCAGTCGTCACCGTCGCGCCACTGCACCGACAGATCGTGTGCGCGTGCCCAGGCAGTGAGCAGGACAGGTTCGGATCGGCGATGCAGCGCAGCGGTCAATTGCACCCGATCACCGTGGGCGGGCCCGAGGTCGATCGACTCGGCCAGCAGTCGGCCGTAGGGCCCGCTGATGGCATCGCTGAGCCCCGAGGAGTGCGACGTCAGTCGGTCGGAGCCGACCAGGGCCACGCCGGCGGTCATGATCACCGCACACGCGGCGGCCACCGAGAGGCTCAGATTCCGGCGTGCGGTCACGCACTGATCTAACCCGATTCGCCGCGTGAGATTTCCCAGTCCAGCTACCTGGCTTCGGACCCGTCGGTAAGTCTGGAGCGGGCAGCGTGGGTGGCATCGGCGATCGGGATGTGCTGGCCGGCGGCGGCCAGACCGAAGCGCGGCATGCTGCCGTAGATCGCCTCGTAGCTTCCCGGCGCGATGCGATACGTCTCATGCCAGTAACCGAAGGTCTGATCGGTCTTCGTCAGCGCCGCCAACTGGCGCCACGCCGCGAGGTGAGGTTGGGAGTTGTCGTGCGAGAAAGCTTCCAGCGACTCGAAATCCCGCCAGTACTGCATCATCCCCACGCCTCGCCAGTACACATACAGATAGCCGTTGAGATAGCCGTCGGGCCGGTCATGCTGCATGTACCACCACATCCGCACTGTGTTGATCGTCGGCCGCAGCCAACGGTGCACCGCCCACAGCCGGTTGATGCGCATACCGATACCGAACACGACGGTGCCGGGACTGCTCCGCGCGGTGTAACGGCCCGGGAATGACTGGTGCATGCGAGCGAGGCTAGCCCTGTGGGATCTCAGCCGGCCGGAAAACACCGCACTCCGGCTGCGGCGCGGAATGGCGGGTGGCCCCGTTCAGTCCACGTGGTTGCGCAGGACTCAGGCCGTTCGACCTACGGTTCCTATTCTTCCGCCGGTGCCGGTTTGTTTGCCTGTCTCCAGTGAAACCAGAACAGGGGAATCACCAGCAGGTAGGCGGTCAGATTGCCCACGAGGCCGACGACGCCGGATCGGTGCTCGCTGAGCCGGTTCTGCTCCTCAAGCAACTTCGGGTCGATCTCAACCGGCTGGGTGCTGTAGGAGTCGATGTAGGGCGGACTGGGATACACCAGGCTCATGATGTTGTCGACCAGGGACAGCGTGGTGAAGATGACCACAACGACGCATACGAAGCAGACCGCATAGAGGTAAAGGGAACGCCACTCGGTTAACTTCGGCATCGTCGAAATCTAGCAGCGCGTCATTCCGACGGACCTGAACCGATTCAGCCCATCCATCGCTGCGACGGAGAGTCGCCTAGTCCAGGTAGTCGCGCAAAACCTGCGAGCGGCTCGGGTGGCGCAGCTTCGACATGGTCTTGGACTCGATCTGCCGGATCCGCTCGCGGGTGACCCCGTAGACCTGGCCGATCTCGTCGAGCGTGCGGGGCTGGCCGTCGGTGAGGCCGAACCGCAGCCGCACCACGCCGGCTTCACGCTCGGATAGGGTCTCGAGCACCGACTGCAGTTGATCCTGAAGCAGCGTGAAGGACACGGCGTCGACGGCTACCACCGCCTCGGAGTCCTCGATGAAATCGCCGAGTTGGCTGTCGCCCTCGTCGCCGATCGTCTGGTCCAGCGAGATCGGCTCGCGGGCGTACTGCTGGATCTCCAGCACCTTCTCCGGGGTGATGTCCATCTCCTTGGCCAGCTCCTCCGGAGTGGCCTCCCGTCCCAGGTCCTGGAGCAGCTCGCGCTGGATGCGGCCGAGCTTGTTGATGACCTCGACCATGTGTACCGGGATCCGGATGGTGCGCGCCTGATCGGCCATGGCGCGGGTGATGGCCTGGCGGATCCACCAGGTGGCGTAGGTGGAGAACTTGTAGCCCTTGGTGTAGTCGAACTTCTCCACCGCGCGGATCAGACCCAGGTTGCCTTCCTGGATGAGGTCCAGGAACGCCATCCCTCGGCCGGTGTAGCGCTTGGCCAGCGACACCACCAAACGCAGGTTCGCTTCCAGCAGATGGTTTTTCGCCCGTTCGCCGTCACGACAGATCCACGTCATATCGCGACGCTGCTGCACCGGCAGCTTTTTGCCACCCTCGGTGAGCTCGGTCACCTTCTGGGTGGCGTAGAGGCCGGCCTCGATGCGCTTGGCCAGCTCGACCTCCTCTTCGGCGTTGAGGAGGGCCACCTTGCCGATCTGCTTGAGGTAGGCGCGCACCGAGTCCGCCGATGCGGTGAGTTCGGCGTCCTTGCGGGCCTGGCGCAGCGCCTCGGACTCCTCCTCGTCCCAGACGAAGTCGCCGGATGCCTTGTCCTTGTCGGACGGCTCGGCGACCTCTTCGTCACCGGTGACGGCGTCCGGTGCAGGGGTGTCCTCGAGATCGTCGAGCACGATCACGTCGGTGATGTCGATCTCGGCTTCGACGGTCAGGTCGGTGTCGATCTGGTCAAGCAGAACCGCGGCGTCGGCTCCGGCCACCGGGGCAGCGACTGCGGCCTTCTTCCCGCGCCCGCCGGCCGGCTTCGCCGGCGCAGCTTTGGCGGGTGCTGCTTTCGAGGTCGTCTTGGCAGCTTTGGCGGGTGCCGCCTTGGTCGCTTTGGCCGGTGCTGCTTTGGCAGCCTTGGCCGGTGCCGCCTTGGTGGCTTTGGCGGGTGCTGCCTTGGCTGCCTTGGTGGCCCTGGCGGCTACCGGGGCTTTGGCCGGCGCTGCTTTGGCAGCCTTTTTGACCGGCGCCGCTTTGGCAGCTTTTTTGGCGGGCGCTGCTTTGGCGGCTTTCGCCGGAGCGCGCTTGACGGCCCTGGCGGGTGTTGCCTTGGTCGCCTTGACAGCTTTTTTGGCGGGTGCGGATCTGGTGGCTTTAGCCGGAGCAGCCTTCGTGTTTTTGACGGGTGCTGCTTTCGTAGTTCTGGCGGGAGCGGCCTTGGCGGCGCCCCTGGTGGCTTTGGTGGCCTTGGTTGCCCTGGCGGGAGTCGCCTTGGCTGGCCGCTTGGCGGCCCGTTTGGCTGGTGCGGCCTTGGCAGCGGACTTCGCCGGAACTGACTTGGCCGCTTTGGCCGGAGCCCGCTTGCGCGTGGGCGCTGCGGGGGTCCGAGTGGCGGTGCGCTTCACCGGCTTGGCAGGGGTTGCCTTCGTCGCTGGCACGTCCACCCTCTCAGTTCATGCGGCTTGGAAACCGGCGCGGGCCGGCGCACCGAATTACGTCAGCTATGGGAAATATCGGCGCGATCAAAGATGCTCACCGCTGTCATCGTCGGCCGTCATCTGCCATTGTAACGACCTGCGGGGGGTCCGCCGACCATCGCGGGCTCAAGTTCAGCGCGGCGCGTCTGCCCGGGCGGCGTCCGCGGCCAGGGCCGCCCCCACGATGCCGGCGGTGTTGAGCAGTTCCGCGGCCACCACCGGGGTGCGGTTTTTCAGCAGCGGGATCCATTTGTCGGCTTTCTTGCTGATTCCGCCGCCGGCGATGAACAGATCCGGCCAGATCGCATTCTCCACTGCCACCAGGACCTTGGTCACCTCTTTGGTCCACTGCTGGTAGCTCCACTCCTTGCGTTCCTTGACCGAGGACGCAGCCCGGTGCTCGGCCTCCTTGCCGTCCACCTCGATGTGACCGAATTCGGTGTTGGGCAGCAGCATGCCGTTATGGATCACCGCCGAGCCGATACCGGTGCCGAAGGTGAGCAACACGATCACCCCGCTGCGGTTGCGCCCCGCGCCATAGCGCTGCTCGGCCAGGCCGGCGGCGTCGGCGTCGTTGAGGACGGTGACCCGCTGGCCGCCCAGGGCCTGGCTGTAGGCGTCGGCGGCGTTGGTGCCGATCCATGCCGGGTCCACGTTGGCAGCTGTCTGGACTACCCCGTCGACCACGACCCCGGGGTAGGTGACGCCCAGCGGCCCGGTCCAGTTGAAGTGGCGGACCACCTCGGCCACCGTCTGGGTGACCGCCTGCGGCGTGGCCGGCTGCGGTGTCTCCAGCCGGAGGCGTTCGCCGACCAGTTGACCGGTGTCGAGGTCGACGATGGCGCCTTTGACGCCGCTGCCACCGACGTCGACGCCGAGGGCTTGGCGCGCAGCGCCGCTTGCGGTCATGGTGGTCTCCCTTTCGCGCGATCGAGGTGACAAACATTAGTGGCTGTGCGCCCCCGTGACGCCCGTATTGTGCTGCGATAGCAGCTGTGAACCGACCCATGCGGGGTGAGCGTGCCGAGGAGCTCCGCCGCGTCGCCGAGCAGGTGGCCGGCGAGGCCGCCGCGTTCGTCCGGAGCCGGCGTACGCAGCTGTTCGGATCGGCGCGCCAGCCGCCGGAGGTGCGGGCCAAGAGCACCCCGACCGACCCCGTGACGCTGGCCGACACCGAGACCGAACGGCTGGTGCGCGATCGGCTCGCGCAACTGCGGCCCGGTGAAGCGATCCTGGGCGAGGAGCACGGCCAGGAACAGGGCGAGGG
>JAIOQK010000199.1 GCA_021413425.1 Mycobacterium sp. | reverse complement strand
CTCGGGCTTGCCCCACGGGCTCACCGGGTGACGACCGCCGGAGGTCTTACCCTCGCCACCGCCGTGCGGGTGATCGACCGGGTTCATCACGACACCACGGACGGTGGGGCGCTTGCCCTTCCACCGCATGCGGCCGGCCTTACCCCAGTTGATGTTGGACTGCTCGGCATTGCCGACCTCGCCAACGGTGGCGCGGCAGCGCACGTCGACGCGACGGATCTCCCCCGAGGGCATCCGCAGCGAGGCGTAGGCGCCTTCCTTGCCGAGCAACTGGATGCTGGCACCGGCCGAGCGGGCCAGCTTGGCACCACCGCCCGGGCGCAGTTCCACGGCGTGGATCAGCGTGCCGGCCGGGATGTTGCGCATCGGCAGGTTGTTACCGGGCTTGATGTCGGCGTTCGGCCCGGACTCCACGATATGGCCCTGCTTGAGCCCCTGCGGCGCGATGATGTAGCGCTTCTCGCCGTCGAGGTAGTGCAGCAGCGCGATGTTGGCGGTGCGGTTCGGGTCGTACTCGATATGAGCGACCTTGGCGTTGACGCCGTCCTTGTCGTGGCGACGGAAGTCGATGACGCGGTAGGCACGCTTGTGGCCGCCGCCCTTGTGACGGGTGGTGATCCGGCCGTGCGCGTTGCGGCCGCCGGTGCTGTGCAGCGGGCGGATCAGCGACTTCTCCGGGGTCGAGCGGGTGATCTCAGCGAAATCGGAGACGCTGGCACCGCGGCGACCCGGGGTCGTCGGCTTGTACTTGCGGATTCCCATGTCTGGTTCCTCTTCGTTATCTGGAGAGTCCCCGGCGCTAGGCCGGTGCTCCGAAGATGTCGATGGGCTTGCTGCCGGCCGCCAGCGTCACGATGGCGCGCTTGGTGTCCTTGCGCTTGCCGAATCCGGTGCGAGTGCGCTTGCGCTTGCCCTGCCGGTTGGCGGTGTTCACCGACGCCACCTTGACCGCGAAGATCCTCTCGATCGCGATCTTGATCTGGGTCTTGTTGGAGTCCGGGTGCACGATGAACGTGTAGACGTTGTCCTCGATCAGTCCGTAGGACTTCTCCGAGATCACCGGCGCCAGGATGATGTCGCGGGGGTCAGTCACGGTCGCCATCAGGCCGACACCTCCTCGGAATGGGTATTGCCGGCGATGTAGGCGTCGAGTGCCTCCACCGAGAACACCACGTCATCGGCTTTGAGCACGTCGTAGGTGTTGAGCTGATCCGGGGAGATCACGTGCACGCCGGGGAGGTTGCGCACGCTCTTGGCGCCTACCTCATCGGAGCGGCCGATGACGACCAGCACCCTGCGACGCTCGGTGAGGGTGCCGAGGAACGTCTTGGCACTCTTGGTCGACGGCGCCTGACCGCTGACCAGTTCGGTGATCGCGTGGATCCGGTCGTTGCGGGCCCGATCCGACAGCGCTCCGCGCAACGCGGCGGCGATCATCTTCTTCGGGGTCCGCTGGCTGTAGTCGCGCGGCTGCGGGCCGTGCACTATGCCGCCGCCCTTGAACTGCGGGGCGCGGGTCGAACCCTGACGGGCCCGGCCGGTGCCCTTCTGCCGGTAGGGCTTCCTGCCGCCACCGGAGACCATGGCACGGGTCTTGGTCGCGTGGGTGCCCTGGCGCTTGGCGGCCAGTTGCGCGTTGACCACCTGGTGCATCAGCGCGATGTTGGGCTCCACGTCGAACAGCTCAGCGGGCAGGTCCACGCTGCCGCTTTTCTTCCCGCCCGGAGCGTGGACGTCGATCTTCAGACTCTTGGAAGCCATCACTTCTCACCTCGTTTGGCCTCGCCACGTTTGACTGACGTGCGAACCATCACCAGCCCGCCGGTGCGACCAGGGATCGCGCCCTTGATCAGCAGCACGCCGTTCTCGGCGTCGACCTTGTGCACGACCAGGTTCTGGGTGGTCACCCGGTCGCTGCCCATCCGGCCCGACATCCGGGT
Source organism: Mycobacterium sp. (assembly GCA_021413425.1). Classification (GTDB taxonomy): domain Bacteria; phylum Actinomycetota; class Actinomycetes; order Mycobacteriales; family Mycobacteriaceae; genus Mycobacterium. The sequence goes on along the minus strand of JAIOQK010000199.1, from coordinate 4,137 downwards.
GCCCTTGAACACCCGGCCCGGCGTGGAGCAGCCGCCGATCGAGCCCGGCCTGCGGTGCACCGCCTGGGCGCCGTGCGCCGCGCCCTGACCCTTGAAGCCGTGTCGCTTCATGGTGCCCGCGAAGCCCTTGCCCTTGGAGGTTCCGGTGACGTCGACATAGGCACCGGCCTCGAAGATCTCCGCCGTCAGTTCCTGGCCGAGTTCGTATTCGCCGGCCGCGGCCTCGTCGTCGAGCCGCAACTCGGCGAGATGCCGACGCGGGTTGACGCCCGCCGCAGCGTATTGCCCGGTGACGGGCTTGGTGACCTTGCGCGGGCTGATCTCGCCGTAGGCGAGCTGGACGGCGCTGTAGCCGTCGCGCTCAGCGGTGCGGATGCGGGTGACCACGTTGGGGCCGGCCTTGACGACCGTGACCGGGACGACCCGGTTGTTCTCGTCGAACACCTGGGTCATCCCCAGCTTGGTGCCCAGGATTCCTTTGCGTGCCATGGTTTTTCGAAACCCCTACTGAATGTTCACGTCGACGCTGGCCGGAAGGTCGATGCGCATCAGCGCGTCGACCGTCTTGGGCGTCGGGTCGAGGATGTCGATGAGCCGCTTATGGGTGCGCATCTCGAAGTGCTCGCGCGAATCCTTGTACTTGTGCGGCGAGCGGATGACGCAGTACACGTTCTTCTCGGTCGGCAGCGGCACAGGACCGACCACGCTGGCGCCGGTACGGGTGACCGTCTCCACGATCTTGCGCGCCGAGGCGTCAATGGCCTCATGGTCGTAGGCCTTGAGCCTGATGCGGATCTTCTGTCCCGCCACGCTTACCTACCTCACTCCTGCTGCTGTGCGCCCGCGTAATCGCGGGCGCCGGCTTTCGCCGCCGCTGTTTACCTGTCGTGGTACACCGGCCCCCGCGCTCGGGTGTGTCACCCGCACGCAGCCTCGTTGCGCCGAAAAACCCGCTTGCGAGGTGGAGACCGGACGCGCCGGTGTTGGCGCTGGTCGCATGCCTTTCGAGGCTCACCCGGTGAGGGGCGGACCTGGCTCAAGACAACCTCGACAGTATGCCTGACGACTAGGCCGTGGGCCAAATCCCCCCTGGGACGACGATCAGGGTCGCTGACGATGCTGTTAACCTCGAGGCGGTCCACATGGCAGGAACTATGACGCCTTCGCGCGAACCTAGGGGCGTGAGCCCGCAGAGACTGGGTGGCCGGAGGGCATCGGACCCCTTCGCGCCACTGTCCCCTGTGTTCGCCATCTCGTCTGCCGTCGCCGTTTCCTACGCCGCCCTGGGCCTCGTCACCACCGTCCTGGCCCAGACGACCGGTATTGCTGCACCGGTCTGGCCGGCCGCCGGCGTCGCCTTCGCTGCCGCGTTGCGTTACGGGTGGCGCGCCCTACCGGGGGTCTTTATCGGATCGGCCTGTGCAACCGCTGCCAGCGTGCTTCTGCTGACCCGGCCAGATCATCCGGAGCCGAGAACATGGTTCGTTGCAGCAGCGGTCGGCATCGGCGCAACTCTCGGGGCCGCCGCGGGCGCAGCCCTGGTTCATCGCTTCGTCGGCCCGGCTCGTCGGCTCGATACGCCGCGGGAGGTGATGCTCACCCTCGGCCTCGGGGGCCTTCTGGCCACCACCATCGCGCCCACCATCGGTGTCGCGGCCCAGCTCACGACGGGACTGCTCAGCACCAGCCAGGTGGCGTTCGGCTGGCTGACCTGGTGGGTCGGCGATTCGATCGGGGTCGTCGTCTTCGCGCCCCTGGTGCTCATGTTCACGCCCTCGCAACGCGAATACTGGTCGGGGCGGCGCTGGAAGATCGCGGTTCCGTCCCTGCTGATCTTCGGACTCCTGATGGCCGGCATCATCCAAAACGTCGCTCAGGAGCGAATCCGGATCGACAGTGCGGTCAAGGTGCTGGGCGATCGTGCGGCCACGGACCTGTCCGCCACCATCGCTCTTCACGAGGAGGCGCTGGAAGGTCTCCGTGGTCTCGTGGACGCGTCCGAAAACGTCACCGCCGAGGAGTTCGACGTCTACACCGACGATCTGCTTGTCCGCTTCCCCAATTTGCAGGCCCTGTCGTGGAACCCGTCAGTCACCAAGGCGGATCTCGCCGCTTTCCAGGCTCGACAACGCGCCCAGCCGGGTCTGGAGAGCTTCACCGTCACCGAGCGCGACGGGGGCAACCTGCGGCCGGTCTCACCCCGCCCCGAGTACGTGGTGGTGGCCTACATCGAGCCGATCGCCGACAACCGCAACGCTCTCGGCTTCGACATCAACTCCAACCCCGCACGGGCCGTCGCCATCGCGACAGCCCGCGACACCGGCCGGACCACGGCGACGGCACCTGTCGATCTCGTCCAGGAGTCGGACACCCAGAAGGGCATGCTCGCCCTGCTGCCGGTCTACGCGGGAGGTTTCGATCCGGGAAGCGAAGCGGCCCGGCGCGCCGGACTGCGTGGCTTCGCCGTCGGCGTCTACCGCCTCCGTGATCTGCTTGCCGAGACTTTCCGTGGCAAGGACTGGGACAGCGTCGAGGTGACACTCTCCGACGTCAGCGACCGTGCGGAACCCATCGTCATCGCCGATCTCCCCGCGCGAAACTCGGCCACGGCCGATCAGGTGGGTGCGGCACCGACGGCCACAGCGCCACCTCTCGACGTCTACGGACGGACCTGGGAACTCACCGTACGTCCAACGAGCGCAGCATTCGTCGACAGTCGAAGCGGCATCATGGCGATTTTGCTGCTGGCCGCCCTGGCGTTGGCGTTCCTGCTCGAGGCATTCCTTCTCGTCCTATCCGGCATGGAGTCGCTGGCCCGCCGGCTGATGTCCGAACTCAGTGGCGCCGCCCGGTACGTGGCCTCGATCCTCCCCGGCGACCTCGACGATCCGGTGCCCGTCACCGCCCGTTACGTGCCCTCCGAAGAACTCGGCGGAGACAGCTTCGATCATCGCTTGATTGACGACGACCACCTCATCGCCTACCTCGTCGACGTGTCCGGACACGGCATCGCCTCGGCGATGTTCTCGGTGTCGGTGCACAATCTGCTGCGCTCGGGGACCCTCGATCACGACACTCTGCTGGACCCCAGTCGGGTCCTCACCGAACTCAACCGGCTCTTCCAGATGGAGCAGCAGGACGGCAATTACTTCACGATCTGGTACGGCGTCTACCAGCCCTCCACCCGCACCCTGAGATACGCCGGCGCCGGGCACCCGCCGGCGATCGTCCTGACCGCAGACGGCTCCGACCCGGTGCGCCTGCCCTCGGAGTCGATGCCGATCGGGTTCCTGGAGGAGACCACCTTCGAGACCCAGACCTACGTCCTGCCCCCGGACAGCGACCTGCTGATCTACAGCGACGGCGTTTACGACCTTGCCCTGCCCGACGGCGAGAACTGGGCCCTGGAGGACTTCATCGACCTGTGCGCCCGCACCGCACGCTCACCGCACTGGAACCTCGACGACATCGTCAGACAACTGCGGCAGCGATCCGAAACCGGACAATTCGACGACGACTGCACCCTGGTCCGTCTCACCGCGCGGTAGTCGCGCCCATCGACTCTGCGCACAGATCGCGATTTCGGAATAAAAGGCGATCTCAGCGCAGAGTCGGTGAAGATGGGTGGCATGTACCGAGTCATTCAGTGGGCCACCGGCGGCGTAGGCCGCGCCGCGATCCAAGGCGTGTTGCGCCGCCCCGACCTCGAACTGGTCGGCTGTTGGGTGCACAGCGCCGACAAGGAGGGTCGCGACGCCGGTGAACTGGCCGGGGAGGGCCCGGCCGGGGTGGCGGCCACCACCGATATCGACGCGTTGCTGGCCACCGATGCCGACTGCGTCATGTACTCCCCGCTGCTGCCCGACGACGCCGTCGTCGCCGCGATCCTGCGCTCGGGCAAGAACGTCGTCACCCCGGTGGGTTGGGTGTATCCGGACCTCGGCAACCCGGCGGTCGCGGCACTGGAGGCGGCGGCACGCGAGGGCGGGGTCACCCTGCACGGCTCGGGAATCCACCCCGGCGGCATCACCGAACGGTTCCCGCTGATGGTGTCGTCGCTGTCGTCGGCGATCACCCATGTGCGCGCCGAGGAGTTCTCCGATCTGCGCACCTACAACGCTCCGATGGTGGTGCGCG
>JAIOQK010000107.1 GCA_021413425.1 Mycobacterium sp. | reverse complement strand
ATCAACCATGAGATGCCCGGGGCGACCACCGACTCCGACATCCTGGGCGCACTGCTGGCCGCCGGTGCGGCGGACTCCAGCATCGAGCAGGCCGCCCTGGAGTTGCTGCCGACGGTTCGCGGCGCGTTCTGTCTGGTGTTCATGGACGAGTCCACCCTCTATGCCGCGCGGGATCCGCACGGCGTGCGACCGCTGTGCCTGGGCCGACTGGACCGCGGCTGGGTGGTGGCCTCGGAGACCGCGGCACTCGATATCGTCGGCGCCTCGTTCGTCCGCGACATCGAACCCGGTGAACTGCTGGCCATCGACGCCGACGGAGTGCGCTCCAGCAGGTTCGCGCCGCCCACCCCGAAGGGCTGCATCTTCGAGTACGTCTACCTAGCCCGGCCGGACAGCGTCATCGCCGGCCGTTCGGTTCATGCCACCCGGGTTGACATCGGCCGCCGACTGGCGCGGGAGATGCCGGTCGACGCCGACCTGGTGATCGGCGTTCCGGAGTCGGGCACACCTGCGGCCGTGGGGTACGCACAGGAGTCCGGCATTCCGTTCGGGCAGGGCCTGATGAAGAACGCCTACGTCGGCAGGACGTTCATCCAGCCATCGCAGACCATCCGCCAACTCGGAATCCGGCTCAAGCTCAATCCGCTCAAAGAGGTCATCCGTGGCAAGCGGCTGATCGTCGTGGACGACTCGATCGTGCGGGGCAACACCCAGCGCGCGCTGATCCGCATGCTGCGCGAGTCCGGTGCCGTCGAGGTCCACGTTCGCATCGCCTCGCCGCCGGTGAAGTGGCCGTGCTTCTACGGCATCGACTTCGCCACCCCGGCCGAACTGATCGCGAACGCGCCGGGCACCCAGACCCAGGACGGCGAGATACTCGAGGCGGTCCGCCAGGCCATCGGCGCTGACACCCTCGGCTATATCTCGCAACAGGCCATGATCACCGCCACCGAGCAACCCGCCAGCAGGCTGTGCTGCGCGTGCTTCGACGGCAAGTACCCGATCGCGTTGCCGAGCAATACCGAACTCGGCAAGAACGTCATGGAGAACATGCTCGCCGCTGTGCAGGCCGACAACGACAACGCCTCAGCACTGAGCCGGCCTTAGGGCCGGCGATGGGCCCCAGCCGGCCCTAGCTGACCGCCGCGGTCACCCGCCGCACCCGCCGGTCCATCGCGACCGCCTGCAGGGGCCGGCCCGCGTACCAGTACACCCGGCCCAGCAGTCCGCGCGGATAGAAGATCGCCTGCTGTTCGTAGCGGCTTCCGTTGCCCTCCGGGGTGATTCGCATCTCGAGCCACCTCTCGCCGGCACCCCGGCGATCGGCGCGCAGCTTGAGCATGCGTCCGGGTTCGCGTTCCTCCACCCGCCAGTGCGCGGGGATGCTGCGTTCGACGGCCTTCCACAACTGCTCGGGGCCCACCGAGGTGTGCCGGGACCGGGTGTCGGTGAAGACCACCTCGCCGGCCCACTCCGGGTCGCTGGGTAGTTGCGCCGCGGTGCCGGTGTTCCAGGTGGTTTCGATATCACCGCGGGCGATGCGTGCCAGTGCCAGCGACACCGACCGCTTGTAGCCGGTGAGGCCGCCCTCCGGAGGCTCGATGATGGTGTCGATGTCGTGGTTGCTCATCACCGCGTCACAGTGCAACGACTCGACCAACGGCCGGGCCAGGCCGGCGGGGATCGGGGTCACCAGTCCCACCCATAGCGAGGCGATCCGCGGTGTCAGCACCGGCAGTACCAGGATGCGGCGCGGCCGCAGGCCGGCGACCTCGGCGTAGATCTGCATCATGTCGCCGTACTCCAGGACGTCGGGGCCGCCGATATCCCACTCCCGCGACTTCGGCACCGGGCAGGTGGCCGCAGCCACCAGGTAGTGCAGCACGTCGCGGATGGCGATCGGCTGGATCTTGTTGTGCACCCATTTCGGTGTGGTCATCACCGGCAGCCGGTCGGTGAGGTGGCGAACCATCTCAAAGGACGCCGAACCCGATCCGACGACGACGCCGGCCTGCAGGACCATCGTCTCGATGCCGGAGGCGATCAGGATCTCGCCGACCGTGGTGCGCGACCCCAGGTGCGTGGACAGCTCGGCGCCTTCGGGATGCAGCCCGCTCAGATAGACGATGCGCCGCACGCCGGCACGGCGCGCGGCGGAGACCACGTTGAGCGCCGCCCGCCGCTCCTCGGCGGCGAAGTCCTTCTCGAAGCCCATCGAGTGGACGAGGTAGTAGACGACGTCGACGTCGTCGAAGGCCGCTTCCAGAGACTGCGCGTCCCCGAGATCACCCTTGGCCACCTCGATGCGGTCCCGCCACGGAACCCCGGCCAGCTTCTCCGGGGTCCGGGCCAGCGCCCGCACCTCGAACCCGCTGTCGAGCAGTCGCGGCACCAGCCGTCCCCCGATATAACCGGTGGCGCCCGTCACCAGGCAGCGAAGCCGTTCAGCCCCCACGTCGACCTCCTCGTCTGATCAGTGAACCCCAGGCCCGTCCCCGCCGCACCGGTCGGGAGTGAGCCGTCACAGCGTCGTCACCGACACCGCGCGGTCAGGAAACCGGGCAACCCGCCGGCCCCGGAACCGCCACCGACAGCGGTGTGCCCACGGGATTGACGTAGACCACCTCCAGCACCAGTGGGGTGGGGCCGTCGTTGCGACCGTTGTGAACGAAGCCCGCGCCGGTGCCCTCCTTGACCGGGGCGCCGGTCCCGTAGACGGCGTCGACGGCGCAGTTGCCGCCGCCGCCGCTGGTGTCCCAGTGGGTCAGGGTGCCCTCGCGGACGTAGCCGAATACGTCGCCGGGGTGGTAGTGCCATCCGGTACCGCTGCCGGGGGCGAGGGTGATTTCGGCGACGAGGTACTCCACCCCGTCGACGGTGTTCTTCGACAGTTCTTCAACCTCGACGCCCGGGGCTGCGGCGGCCGGTGCGGCACACACCGCCACCAGCGTGGCAACGCCCAGTCCCAATCGCAGTGCTCTCATACATCCCAGGGTGTCACAGGGCTACCGTGGCGGCGTGGCGAACTCCTATCTTCTCTGCGGTGGTGCCGGTCACGAGGTTCACCCGGTGCCGGTCGTTTCGACGATGATGGGCGGCCGCATATAACCCACGACGCACGGTAGGAATGGTTCATGGCGTTCACCGGCTGGCCCGACGAGGCCGTGGAGTTCTACGAGGGCTTGGAGGCCGACAACTCCAAGGTGTACTGGCAGCGTCACAAAGGCGTCTACGACGAGTGCGTGCGCGCCCCGATGGAACAACTGCTCGCCGAACTGGCTGACGAGTTCGGCCCAGCCAAGCTATTCCGGCCCTACCGCGATGTGCGGTTCAGTGCCGACAAGTCGCCCTACAAGACCAACTGCGCGGCCACCCTGGGCCACGGTGTCGGACAGCGATACGTGTCGTTCTCGGCCGACGGACTGTCCGCGGGGGGCGGTCTCTACATGCCCGACCCCGCCGCCCTCGCGCGCTACCGCGGTGCGGTCGAGAAGGAGAAGTCCGGCGCCGAACTGGGCCAGATCGTCGCCGCCCTGCGCGACGGCGGGTACGAGATCATGTCCCACGAGGTGCTCAAGACCGCGCCGCGCGGCGTGGCCAAAAACCATCCCCGCATCGACCTGCTGCGCCACAAAGGCATCGCGATGATGAAGGACTGGCCGGCGGCCGCCTGGTTGGGCACCGCCAAGGCCAAGGACCGCATCGTCACCGCTCTGCGCGCCGGCGGACCGCTCAATGACTGGCTGACCCGGTACGTCGGCTGACGTGGTGGACGCACGGGTAGCCTTAGCGCCGATGTCCGGCAAGCCAGCGTCTGAACCCAAGACCACCAAGAAAGCGACCTCCACGAGCGCTCGGCGCGCGGACGAGTCGGCCGGCATCTCCTACGCATCCGCCGGCGTCGACATCGAAGCCGGTGACCGCGCCGTCGAACTGTTCAAGCCGCTGGCCAAAAAGGCCAGCCGCCCGGAGGTCCGCGGCGGCCTCGGCGGGTTCGCCGGGCTGTTCGCCCTGCGCGGCGGCTACCGCGAACCGCTGTTGGCGGCGTCGACCGACGGAGTAGGCACCAAGCTGGCGGTGGCCCAGGCGATGGACAAACACGACACCGTCGGGCTCGATCTGGTCGCGATGGTGGTCGATGATCTCGTGGTGTGCGGCGCCGAGCCGCTGTTTTTGCAGGACTACATCGCCGTCGGCCGGACCGTCCCGGAGCGGGTCAGCGCGATCGTCTCCGGCATCGCGCAGGGTTGCGTCATCGCAGGCTGCGCGCTGCTCGGCGGTGAGACCGCCGAACACCCCGGGTTGATGGATCCGGACCACTACGACATCTCGGCCACCGGTGTCGGCGTGGTCGAAGCCGATGACCTGCTGGGCCCGGAACGGGTGCGGCCCGGCGACGTGGTGATTGCCATGGGCTCATCGGGGCTGCACTCCAACGGCTACTCCCTGGCCCGCAAGGTTCTGCTGGAGATCGACCGGATGAATCTCGCCGGGCACGTCGAGGAGTTCGGTCGCACCCTCGGTGAGGAACTGCTCGAGCCGACCCGGATCTACGCGAAGGACTGCTTGGCGCTGGCTGCAGAAACCCAGGTCCGCACGTTCTGCCATGTCACCGGCGGCGGTTTGGCGGGCAACCTGGAACGGGTCATCCCCAACGGTCTTGTCGCCGAGATCGACCGCGGAAGCTGGACCCCCGCCCCGGTGTTCGCCATGATCGCCCAGCGTGGCCGCATCGAACGGGTCGAGATGGAGAAGACGTTCAACATGGGCGTCGGAATGGTCGCCGTGGTCGCGCCGGAGGACACCGACCGGGCCCTGGCGATCCTGACCGCCCGCCACCTGAATTGCTGGACGCTGGGCGCCATCGCCAAGGACGGCTCAAAATCCAAAGACGGGCCACGCGCGGCCCTTGTCGGGCAACATCCCCGTTTCTAGATCAGTTGCGCCCGTCGTCCTCGGGCGAATCCTGATCGGGATCGTCGTCCGGTGACCCGGCAAGCTCCTGCTGAAGCCTGCTGAAATCAGTTTGCGGAGAGCTGTATTTCAGCTCTCGGGCAACCTTGGTCTGCTTTGCCTTAGCCCGGCCGCGGCCCATGGGGGAACCCCCTCGCGCAATTACGGAGCGGCCTGAAGGAAGGCGGCTCCGGATCAATGTGGTTTTTGTCCTGCCCACACTTTACCGTGCCGTTCCCCGATCCGTGGGCAGGCCTGTTCGCCTGCGGGAGAACCTCAGCGCCCTGCGCCGCGCAGCCGCTCGACCGCGACCCGGCCGGCGCCGGCCACATCGGCAGGCGGTAGCGAATCCGGGTCGATCTGTGCCGAGACCGCGTGCTCGCCGCCGGTGGTCAGCGGCGTATCGGCGGGGATGTTGCGCTTGAGTAGGGCCAGTGCGATCGGGCCGAGGTCGACGTGGTCGATGACGGTGCCCAACCGGCCGACGACGCGGCCGTCGGCAAGGACCGGGTCACCGGTGGCCGGCCGCTCCTGCGAGCCGTCGAGATGCAGAAGCACCAGCATGCGCGGCGGCCGGCCGAGGTTGTGCACCCGCGCCACCGTCTCCTGCCCCCGGTAGCAGCCTTTGTCCAGATGCACCGCCCGGGACATCCAGCCGACCTCATGCGGGATCGTCCGCTCGTCGGTGTCCACGCCCAGGCGCGCCCGCAGCAGCGCCGCGCGCCGCGCCTCATACGCCCAGATGCCCGCCCGGCGCACCCCGGCGCCGGCGAGCCGGTCGAGCCACTGATCCTTGTGGTCACGCGGAACCACCAGATCCAGTTCGATCTGATCATCGGCCGGCATCCGGCGCACGAAACCGCCGCCGGGCAGCTCCACCGCCGTCGACTCGGCGGGCAGGGCGCCGAGTCCCAGCACCTCGAGCACAGCCGGGTCGGCCAGGCGGGGTCCGATCAGCGACAGCACCGCCAAGTCGGCCGCCGCCGGCTGCACATCCGACCAGAACACCATCTTGGTGAGATAGGCCAGCAGCGCCTCGCCCCGGCCGGATTCGGTATCGAGATAGGTCACGTCGCCCAGTTCGCTCTGCTGCCAGTGGTCCTCCACCCGGCCCTGGCCGTCGAGGCTGAGGTTCTCGGTGCACGCGCCGTCGTGCAGGTCGACGACGTGCTGGGTGCACAGCGCGTGCAGCCAACTCAGCCGATCGGCACCGGTCAGGGTGAGCACCGCGCGGTGGGACCGGTCGATGACCACCGCGTCACGTTCGGCGGCGCGCTGTTCTCCCAGCGGGTCGCCGTAGTGCCACACGGCGCCGGCATCGGCTGAACCATCGGGAGTCTGAACGGATGTCACACCAATGACTCTACGAGCACGTCACCCCCGTGACGCCACGAGCAGGCCAGTACGCTTGGCACCCATGGTGGGCCAGCCGGCGGTGCTCGTCACCCTCGACGGCGATCTTCTCGACCCGGCGCAGCCGCTGTTGTTCGCCGACGACCTCGCCGCGGTGCGCGGCGACGGGGTGTTCGAAACCCTGCTGGTCCGCGACGGCCGTGCCTGCCTCATCGACGCCCACCTGCAACGCCTCACCCACTCCGCGGCGATGCTGCAGTTACCGCCGCCGGACCCCGACCGCTGGCGTCGCGCCATCACCGCCGCGGCCGCCGGGTGGGCGGCGCACACCGCATCCGACGGAGCGCTGCGGCTGGTCTACAGCCGCGGCCGGGAAAGCGGTTCGGCGCCAACGGCGTATCTGTCCATCGCCGCGTTGGGAGACCGCATCGCGACGGTCCGCCGGGACGGGCTGGCCGCGGTGCTGCTCGACCGCGGGTTGCCGGCGGATGCCGCCGACACCATGCCGTGGCTGCTGGCTGGAGCCAAGACCCTGTCCTACGCGATCAACATGGCGGCGCTGCGGCACGCCGCCGAACGCGACGCCGGCGATGTGATCTTCGTCAGCTCCGACGGATTCATCCTCGAGGGTCCGCGCTCGACGGTGGTCATCGCCACCGGCGAGCCGGGCAACCCGTGCTTCCTCACCCCGCCGCCGTGGTATCCGATCCTTCGCGGCACCACCCAGCAGGCGCTGTTCGAGGTGGCCCGCAACGCCGGCTACGACTGCGACTATCAGGCGCTGCGGCCCGCGGACCTGCAAGCGGCGCAGGGCGTTTGGCTGGTGTCGAGCATCACTCTGGCGGCCCGGGTGCACACGCTCGACGGCCACCGGCTGGTGCCGAGCGCACTGGGCGCCGAGGTGGCCCGGATGGTGGACGCGGCGGTGCTCAGCGATCGCTGAGTGGTGAAAAAAATCTCCTTGCCGCCCGACCGGCTCCGCGGGTACGGTCGGCCGTACACAGGAAAGGAGGTGGTCCGGAATTTTGAACAGTTCTTCATGGACATGTGAGGTGGCTGCCCGCTAGCAGCACGCCGCCGCTGAACGTCAGTACAGCGGCGAACCAATGAGGTGCCGGATCACCCGCGCCATGCGCGCGCTGGCGAATCCCAGGCAGCTACCCGGCCCCCGAGCCCACAGCGGAGTCCAGCTGTGAAACACAAGCTCGGGGGCCGCCTCATGTCTGCAGGTCATCTCCTGCCCCGTAGCCGCGGCGGGCGGCCCAGCGCCTCCTCCAGATCCGCCAGCGCGGGCTCGACGGCACCGGCAAGATCGGCGATGTCATCGGCGATGTCGGGGGTGCTGGTGAAACCGAAATCCATGTGCTCGCGGTAGCTGAAGCACGTCACATTGAGACCCACGTCCATCAGCAGCGGGCCGATCGGGATGAATTCCTCCACCACCGCACCGGCGACATAGAGCGGGAACGGCGGTCCGGGGACGTTGGACACCACCAGGTTGATCGGCGGCACGTTCTCGCCGAGCCGGCTGGCGGTGTAAGCCAGTGCGGCCAACTTGAACAGCCCCGGTGGGGTGGTCTCGGTCAACCCCATGATCTGGCGTGCGGTCAGCGCCTCGGCCATCTGCTTGGCGGCCTGCGACACCTTGAACACCTCGGCGATCCGGTCCGCCGGTCCGGCCAACGTGGTGGGCAGGCTCACCGTCATGGAACTGATGGCGTTGCCGACCGCGGTGCCATCGGTCCGGGTGGACACCGGGATCTGCGCGACCAGCGGCCGGTCGGGCAACTCGCCACGTTCCTTGAGGTAGGTGCGCAGGGCGCCGGTCACGATCGCCAGTACCACGTCGTTGACCTTGACACCGTAGCCGTCCTTGACCGCCTTGACGCGGGCGAAGGGGACCCGCGCGGAGGAGAACCGGCGCTGTTGGGAGATGCCCGCGTTGAACCGGGTGGCGGGCGCTTCGAAGTAGCCGGGTGGTTTGTCGGGGATCTCGCGGACGGCCAGTTGCTGGCGCACGGTCTGATCCAGCAGTCGCATGATGCGATACGGCGTCTTCACCGCAAGGTTCAGTGCCCCGTTGAGCAGTCGCAGTTCCACCGGCGGGGGGCGGTTCTCCTGTCGCGCGGGCAGGTTCTCCGGTGGTTGGCGCGGCTGCGGGGTGACGTCGAAGAGGATCTCACTGAGACCCGCGCCGGAGACGCCATCGACGAGGCAGTGGTGGATCTTGGTCAGCACGCCCACCCGGCCGCCGTCGAGGCCCTCGATCAGCCACATCTCCCACAGCGGTTTGCTGCGGTCGAGTTTGTAGGACCACAACCGGGAGACCAACTCCTGCAATTCTTTTCGGCCACCGGGAGAGGGCAGCGCGATGTGGCGGATGTGGAAGTCCAGATCCGGTTCCTCGTCGTCGACGAACCAGGGCAGGTCCAGCCCCAGCGGGGTCTCCTCGACCCGGTAGCGCAGTTGCGGCAGCTCCCACAGCCGACCGGAGATCAGCGTGCGCAGGTTCTCCACCGAGAAGTCCGGGGCTGCGGCCGGGTCGCAAACGGCCAGGGCTCCGATATGCATATGCCAGCCCGGCGTCTCACCGAACCAGAAAGCCGCGTCCACACTGGACATCCGGGGCATGGCGTCAGGGTAGGACGTGCGCCAGGGCGCGGTGGCGCTTCGGCGGGAACGTCAGGGTGCCGGCGGCCCGGGCGCCAGCGTCGAACACGCGGTCATGGCCCTGTCCCAGACGCCGGGGTCCACGTCGGTCGGCGGGCCCAGCACCGCCGCCGGACCGGTGGAGTCGGGCACCCCGTTGGCGTGCAGGCACTCGGCCAGACCGCCATGGGCGCCCGGCGCCGGCGCGGGCACCGATGCCGAATCGGGCGCACGCTCAGGCGGTGGCTTGGACTCCGGTGTCCCCGCGCAGCCTGCGCCGCACAGCGCGGCGGCCAGGACCGCCGTGACAGCCTTTCGTCTCATCCGACGTGCCGGGTCAGCCGGGCGGACAGGTGCGGGACCAGACCGCCGTCGGCGTCGACCCGTTCTTCGACGTAGGCCAGATCGCCGTTCTCGACGATCCCGTAGAGGCGTTTGGCTCCACCGACCAGCACGCCGGACTTGCTGCGCGCCAGCGCGTCGGTGACCAGTTCCCACGACGACTGGGTGCGCGGATGGCCGTAGAACAGTTCCACATAACCGGCCGAGTGGGCGAGCAGCAGTTCGATGGCCTGCGACTCGCCCGGATCGGTGGGGTCGTGCACGAAACGCCAGAAGCCGGTCTCGCGCAGGGCGGGGCTGTGGTACTCGCCGCCCTCATCGAGACGCCAGGACCGGGCTTCCCAGTTCAGGTAGTCGCTCCCATCGTGCGACACGATGATCTGCTGGCCGAACTTGTAGTCGCCGGCTGCGCTGCGCCCGGTGCCCTCGCCGCGCCAGACACCCACCAGTGGCAGCAGCGCCAGTAGCGCATCATGCAGATCGGCGCCCTTGCGCAGATTCGCGGTGTCCGCCACGGGAATGTCGTCGAAGGCGGGGATGTTGCGGCCCGCCGTCTCCTTGGCGCGCTCGATCGCCGCCGCAACGGCCCGGTCTCCGCTGCCGGCCGGACTCGTGGACTCGTCGGTCACGATTCGTCGGTGATCAGCCGGTACACCGCGTAGAACGCGAACCAGGTGATGACGACGGTCGAAATGACCAGCAGAATCTCGAAGAACAGGACCACGGCGTGAAGTTTAACGCGGGACTGTTCTCAGGCGACCTTGACGTCGACCTCGTGGAGTCCCGCCCCTCGGGGGGCGACGGTGACGTCGCCGTTGCCCACCCGCGACAGCGCCCGCACGGTCCAGGTCCCGGGCGCGGCGAAGAAGCGGAAGTCACCGGACGAGGAGGCGACGACCTCGGCGGTGAACTCGGCCGCGGAGTCCAGCAGGCGGACGAACGCGCCGCCCACCGCCTCCCCGGCGTCGTCGACCACCCGGCCGGTGATCACCGTCTCCTTGGTGAGGTCCACCCCCGCGGGCAGTGTCTGTCCTTGTCTGGGTGCAGAGCACATGATCAACTTCCCAACTCGATCGGGGCTCCCACCAGGGAGCCGTATTCGGTCCAACTGCCGTCGTAGTTCTTGACATTGCGGTGCCCCAGCAACTCCCGGAGCACAAACCAGGTATGCGACGAACGCTCGCCGATGCGGCAATAGGCGATGGTCTCTCGGTCCGGGTCCACCCCGGCGGCGGTGTAGAGGGCGGTGAGTTCCTCGTCGGACTTGAACGTCCCGTCCTCGTTGGCGGCCTTGCTCCACGGCACGTTCACCGCCCCGGGGATGTGACCGGGCCGCTGACTCTGTTCCTGCGGCAGGTGCGCTGGGGCCAGGATCTTGCCGGAGAACTCATCGGGGGAACGCACGTCGACCAGATTCTTGGTGCCGATCGCCGCGAGCACCTCGTCGCGCAGTGCCCGGATGCTGCCATCGGGGGCTGCGGCGGTGTAACTGGTGGCCGCGCGGGACACCGCGGCCTCGGAGAGCGGGCGCCCGTCGAGTTCCCATTTCTTGCGGCCGCCGTCGAGGAGTTTGACCGACGCGTGGCCGTAGATTTTGAAGTACCAGTAGGCATAGGCGGCGAACCAGTTGTTGTTGCCGCCATAGAGCACCACCGTGTCGTCATTGCCGATCCCGCGCTCGCTGAGTAGCTTCGAGAACTGTTGGGCGTCAACAAAATCCCGGATCACCGCATCCTGCAGGTCGGTCTTCCAATCGAGCTTGACCGCCCCCGGGATGTGGCCGGTGTCGTAGACGCTGGTGTCCTCGTCGACCTCGACGAAGATCACGCCCGGTGTGTCGAGGTTCTCCTGAGCCCACTGCGCGGACACCAGGACGTCGGCGCGGGCCATCAGCGCCGGCTCCGGCGCAGTCGGTGCACCAGGGGGTAGAGCTGGCAGCCCAGGCAGATGCCGAAGGCGGCGTTGAGGAAGGCCGCGGCCAACGCAAACGCTGTGGCGATGACGCCGGCCAGCGGCGCGCCGAGGGCGAAGCCGGCCAGGCCAGCGAGGGCGAACACCAGTCCCACCAACTGCGCGAACCGCAGTGGCGCCGCAGGCTCGCGCTCGGTCACCGGGCCCAGGCGCGGGGCAACCAGCCGCGAGAAGATCAGGCCGTAGGGATGGCGACGCGGGCCGTGCAGCGCGCCGAGGGCGAAGACGATCCCCTGGGCGGCCAGCAGCGCTGCCGCCGCGGCGGGCGAGACCGCCGAGACAACCAGCACGGCCAGCAGTACGGCGGTGGTGATCCAGGCTGCGAAGCGGGGACCGCGCACGTCGACCAGATCGGTGGTGACGGGTAGCTGTTCGGTGTCGGGGGAGGTCTGTGTTGTCATGGAATTCTCCTGTTGCTGGGCATGCGGAAATGGACAGGCCAGGTTGGGTCTGCTTGAGCCGTCAGCGCGATCTAGTGCGCGCGAAGAAAGCGGCTACTCAGCAGCAACAGCAACAACAACAACCCGCGACGCGGCACAGATCGACTGCGCGGCGCTTGGTGAGCGACAGCTCAAGGCGGGATTGCACGGCGCTATCGTAACCACAATCGCTGCCGCGGGCCAATCAGACCAGCGGATCGAGTGCGGCCCGCAGATCGGCGGCCTTCGGCACACCGGCCGTGCGGTAGCGCTGTTTTCCGCCGGCGTCGAAGATGAATGTCGTAGGCAGCGACAGCACCGACAGGGCCCGAGCGCTGGAGGGGTCGGCGTCCATGTCGATCTCCACATGCGCCACCTGCGGCAGTTGGCCGCACACTTGATCGACCACGCGCCGGACCGCTGCGCACGGCCCGCACCACACCGCGGTGAAGTGCACGATCGTCGGCCCGGTCTCTGACAACCCCAGCCGCGCGGTATCCAGGCCCTCCGGATGCCCGGTGTCGCGCACCGTGCCGGCGCGCCGGTTGTGCAGCACGCCGACCACCCCCGCCAGGCCCAGTGCGGCGGCGATCGCGGCGCCGGCGGTGACGAACGCGCTCATGGCTGGATGAAACCCGACAGGCGCACGGTTGATTCCCCTGTGATGCCCTCGATGATGATGTCGGACCCGCGGGCGCCCTCGCTGGTGGGCTTGAGCCCGAACGGGAGTTTCTGCCCGGGCATGACGGCGCCGAAGGCGCTCAGCACGGCGGCCCGCTTCTCCTCCGGCACCACTTGATCGGCGGTGTTGGG
>JAIOQK010000106.1 GCA_021413425.1 Mycobacterium sp. | reverse complement strand
ATAAAGAGGGACAGGTGGCCGACTGGATCGGTCAGCGCTACTGCGGTCCAGGCTCGACCGTTTCCAACTGCGGCGTCGGCAAGCCCGACGAGGGCAAGATCATGCAGGAGCCCATCAATACGATCTTCGTCGTCCAGGCGAGAAACCAGTACCTCGCGGAACTGAAACTCGACTTCGCCATGCGGGTGTCTGGCTTCGGCCCCTCGTGCTGCAGCAGCGTCGGTTACTCGGGCATCGTCGGAGACACCGACTACAAGCAGTTCCCGAGGGGCGGACCGCTAGGACTGGGCCTGCTCCCACCGCTGCCGTTCGGCCTGTTTCAGAATGGTCTGCTCGGGCTCATCGGCTTCGGTCCGGCATACCGGGATGCATCGTTCCTCATCGCCAACAACCACCTGCGAACCTTTGGTGGCATGCCGGACGGAAACGGCAACTACATCTTCACCGCGTCGGTCAGCGAGGAGAACCTCGACACCACGGGCGGGGGTCTGCTGCCGACGCACGGCTTCGAGTCCTACAACGAGGCGCGCAACAAGTTGCTGACGGACATGCTTGCGACAAGCTGGCTCACGCAAGCCTCGAACCAGGGTCTGATCGCCATGGATAACGCGATCGATCCGCTTGATCCCACCTACACCACCGGTGACCACGACGGTTTGGCACAGGTCATCGCGCTGGGCTCGCTGTGGGGTATGGCCTCCCCGGTTCGAAGCGCCGGGACAGGCTCTTCAGCCACCGCGAGCCGCGCGACCACGTCGGCGGCGGTGGCGTAGGTCGTAGGCGGTCGGCCCGGGGCGCCCCTACGATCTGTGGATGCACGCCAACAACGACACCCGGTCTGTCGAAGTCGATCGACGCTCTAGTGATGAGGTGAGGGAGTCATGCCCGGAATTGTGATTCCGCCGGAGAACACCTCGCTGCGGGCAGATCTCGAGGCCAGCATCAACCGGCGCATCGGCGACCTGATCGTCACCACCGAGAAGAACCGCGAACTGCGCGAGGCTGCGTCCAGCTACAAGGGAAACTGGCGCGACAGTGTGCTGTTCCTGTGCGCGTTGTTGTTCACCATCGTCTGGTGGAACGTGCCGCACAGCCGGAGCAACTGGCTGGTGATGTTCATCGTCATGATCGCGCTGACCATCGTCGTTGGTCTGTATGCCGGACGCGGGATCCTGCGAGCGTTGCGCAGTGTCGGTAAACGTGCCGAAGAATCCGACTCAGCGTCCTAGCTTCGCGCCGAAGAAATCGGCCATCGCCTGCCAATGCCGTTCAGCGGCCGCCTCGTCGTAGGGGGCGTTATCGGCCACGGCGAATCCGTGCGCGGCCGGATACCACTGGATGACATGCTCGACGCCCGCCGCGGTGAGCGCGGCGTCGAGGATCTCGGATTGCTCCGGGGTGTAGGACGGGTCATCCTCGGCGGCTCCGACGTACACCGCCGCGGTGATCTGCTCGGCCAGCAGATGTGGGCTATCCGGTCCCTCGGAGACCAGTCCGCCGCCGTGGAAGGACATCGCCGCGGCCACCCGTTGCGGCACCCGGCCCGCCACCATCAGCGACGTCCGCCCGCCCATGCAATATCCGCAGATGCCGAACCGCTGCCCCGAGACTTCCGGGCGTGCGGCGAGGTAGTCGAAGAACCGGCCCGCGTCGGCGGCCATCACGTCCGGGGTGATGGCGTGCATCATGGCGAACAACCGGTTGCGTTCGGCCGCGTCGCCGAAGACGCCTGCCATATCGAACGGCGCCCAGTCGCCGCTGCGGTAGTAGACGTCGGGAACCAGGACTGCGTAGCCCAGCGATGCCAGCCGGGTGGCCATCTCGCCGAACACCGGCCGCATGCCGCCGGCGTCGGGGTACATCACGATCCCGGGCCATGGGCCTGCCCCGTCTGGTGTGGCGAAGATGACGGGGCAGGCGCCCTCCGGCATCGCGATCGTGTCAGTCACAGTCGGCATGGCACCGTTTCTACTCCCCGCGCCCGGACGTAAGCTGATCGACGTGTCGATTCCGACCCCGTACGAGGACCTTCTGCGCCTGATTCTGGAGTCCGGCACGCGCAAATCCGACCGGACCGGGAAGGTGCACCTGAAATCGGTGGTCTACGAGCTGCTGTGGTTCCTGCGCGGCGATTCCAACGTCGAGTGGCTGCAGCGCCACGGCGTGACCATCTGGGATGAATGGGCAAGTGCGACCGGCGATCTGGGGCCGGTGTACGGAGTCCAGTGGCGGTCCTGGCCGACACCGTCGGGTGAGGGCGTCGACCAGATCAGTAATGCCCTCGAACTGATCCGGACCGACCCGGACTCCCGACGGATCATCGTGTCGGCCTGGAACGTCGCCGATATCCCGAAGATGGCGCTGGCGCCGTGCCACGCGTTCTTCCAGTTCTACGTGGCCGCCGGCAAGCTCAGCTGCCAGCTCTACCAGCGCAGCGCCGACATGTTCCTGGGCGTGCCGTTCAACATCGCCAGCTATGCGCTGCTCACCCACATGATGGCCGCCCAGGCCGGTCTGGGCGTCGGCGACTTCGTCTGGACCGGCGGCGACTGCCACATCTACGACAATCACATCCAGCAGGTGACCGAGCAGCTCAGTCGCGATCCCCGGCCCTATCCGGAACTCGTTCTGGCGAAGCGTGATTCGATCTTCGACTACACCTACGCCGACGTCGAGATCCGCAACTACGACCCGCACCCGGCCATCAAAGCCCCGGTTGCGGTCTAGGCAACGCCTGTGACCGTCGGCCTGATCTGGGCCCAGTCGACCTCCGGTGTGATCGGGCGCGACGGCGGTATCCCGTGGCGGCTGCCCGAGGATCTGGCCCGCTTCAAGGAGCTGACCATGGGACACACCGTGGTGATGGGGCGGCGGACCTGGGAGTCGCTGCCGCGGTCGGTGCGGCCACTGCCCGGCCGCCGAAATATCGTGATCACCCGCGACCCGGACTACCGGGCCGACGGGGCGGACGTCGTCACCTCCATCGAGGCGGCCCTGGCTGAACCGCAGACGTGGGTGATCGGCGGCTCGGAGATCTACCACCTCGCACTTCCCGCGGC
>JAIOQK010000252.1 GCA_021413425.1 Mycobacterium sp. | reverse complement strand
CCTCGGTGACCCGGACGAGTTCGAGGGCGAGGTTGCGATCGGGGGCTTCGCCCCGGCGGATGTCCGGCATCCGGTGATTGTCCCAGAACCGGATCATCGCGCCAGACCTGGGATACTGACTCTTGTGAGCACCCCCGAGCCGTATGTCGCCGGCCCTCCGGCTCCCCGCCCCGCCAAGCCGCGGCTGCTCCAGGACGGCCGGGACATGTTCTGGTCGCTGGTGCCGCTCGTCATCGCCTGCATGGTGCTGGCCGGGCTGGTAGGGACCTGCTCGCTGCAGACCCGCGGACCCGCACAGGGCACGACACCGACCTACGACGCCGCCGCCGCACTGCAGGGCGACGCCGACGTGCTGGACTTCCCGGTCCGGCTGCCGAAGCTGCCGGCGGGCTGGCAGCCCAACTCCGGCGGGCGGGACGGCATCGAGGCGGGCCGCACCGGTCCGGCCGGTGAGCGCCAGCGTGCGCTGACCTCTCGCGTGGGCTACATCGCGCCGTCGAAGATGTACGTCAGCCTGACCCAGAGCAACGCCGACGAGACCGCCCTGGTGCAGTCGATCGACACCTCGGTCTACCCGAGTGGTGTTGAGGACATCGCCGGTGTGAAGTGGGTGGTCTACCAGGGCGGCGAGGACACCGAACCGGTGTGGACCACGCGACTGGCCAGCGGGGCCGGCGCAGCGCAACTGGCCATCACTGGGGCCGGCTCCGCGGAGGACTTCCGCACGCTGGCCATCGCGACTCAGACCCAGCCGCCGCTTGCGCGGGGTTAGATAGGGCCATGACGCTGCGCGCCCCCGAGGCGGATCTGACGGGATGGACCTGCGAGCCGTTCACCGCCGCCGGTTTCACCCACGACGTCTACTACAAGGGCTCCGGCCCCGGAGTGGTTCTCATCCCGGAGATGCCCGGCGTGCACGTCGGTGTACTGGCGCTGGGAAACCATCTGGTGGACAGCGGCTTCACCGTCGCCATCCCGTCGCTGTACGGGACGCCGGGGATGTCGCCCGTCAGCCCCGCCCTGGTGCCGAACCTCTTGCGCGGCTGTGTTGCCAAGGAGTTCGCCGCGCTGGCCACCAATAAGGACCGGCCGGTCGCCGACTACCTGCGTGCACTGGCACGTGACCTCAACGCCAAGACGCCGGGCAAGGGCGTCGGCGTCATCGGGCAGTGTTTCTCCGGAGGTTTCGCGCTCGCGGCGGCGGTCGATGACAGCGTCCTGGCCCCGGTGATGAGCCAGCCGTCGGTGCCCCTTCCGCTGACCGCGGCGATGAGACGTGATCCCGGTGTGTCCGAACGCGAGATGAAGATCATCGAGAAGCGCGCGGCCGAACAGGGGCTGTGCGCGCTCGGTCTGCGGTTCTCCGGGGACCCGATGGCGCCGGCGGAACGGTTCACCGCGATCAAGGACCGCCTCGGTGACAACTTCGAGGTCATCGAGATCGACTCCTCGCGAGGCAACCCCGGCGGGTTCGGCCGCGCCGCCCACTCGGTACTCACCCGCGAGGTGCGCGAAGTCGACGGACAGGCCGCCTACGAGGCGCGTAAACGGGTGGTGGAGTTCCTCAGGGAACGGCTGGTTTGACCGAGTCGGACGCGGCGTCCTCCCCGGCTGCCTGTAGCGCGGTGTCGGCACGCTTGCGGCGGAACAGCTTGCGCCGTTCTGGCTTGAGCTCCTCCTCCTCGTCCTTCTCCATCTCCACACCCTTGTAGACCGCGAGGTACACCGAGATGGTGGTGACGATGAGGATCATCAGCACCGGCCCGAGCACGATGCCGAAGAAGCCGAACATCGCGATGCCGGAGAACACGCTCAGCAGCATCAGTGCCGGGTCGAGGCGGGCTTCTTTGGGAACCAGGATCGGTCGCAGGAAGTTATCGACGTTGGTGATGCCGATGAGGTGGAAAAGCACCACGAAGGCGCCGCCGGCGATGTTGCCGAAGAACATCATCCCGATGCCGAAGGGGATGGTGACGATCCCGCTGCCCAGCGGGATGATCGACAGCGCGGTCAGGAAGATCGCGAAGATGAAGAAGCCGTCGTGGAACCCGGCGATGTAGATCGAGATCGCCCCGAGGATGCCCTGGATCAGCGCAATGAAGAACTGGCCCTTGTCCGTGCCCGTCACCATCGCGCCCATCTTGGCCAGGTACAGGTCGGTGACCTCCTCGCCCAGCGGATTGAGCCGACGGATCAACGTGATCAGTTCGGTCTTGTTGACCAGCAGCGAGATCAGCACATAGAGGAAGATGATCGTCGAGGTGATGAAGCCGATCGCGCCGCCGGCCGCACCGGACAGTGTGCGCAGCAGCCACTCGCCGATGGTCTGTGCCACCTTGCCGAGGTTGGAGCGCAGTGAGTCAACGCTGATGGTGGGCGTCTGGAAGGGCAGTTTGCCCAGCAGTTGATTGACCGTCGCGATGGCCTTGTCGCCGAGCGCGTTGAGGTCCGCGGTCTTGGCCCAGTCGGCGACGCCGATGAGCATGTGCGAGACCTGCACCGTCGCCAGCGAGATCAACGCGATGAGCGGGATGACGACGATTCCGAGCGCGGCCAGCACGGTCAGCGTCGTGGCCAGCCCGCCGTTGAGTTTGGCCCGCAGCCGGTTGTAGAGCGGGGTGAACAGGTAGGCGATGATCGCTGCGATCACCATCAGCATGAAGTAGCGCCGCAGGAAATACGCGCCGAAGGCCAGGGCGATGATCGTGACGACGGCCAGCGCCCGCTTCTGGGTGACCGTGAATTCCTTCACGCGGCTTAACCTACTGCCCCATCAGCTTCATGAGGTGCTGATGGATGTCCGGATAGCGCTTGAGGTGCGCGCCGCCGTTGAGGTCGAGAATCTCACCGGTGAGCCAGGAGGACTGCGGTGAGCACAGGAATGCCACCGCGGAGGCGATGTCCTCGGGAGTCCCGGCCCGGCCCAGGGCGGTGTTCTCCACGTACTCCTCCACCACCCCGGGAATGACCGCCGCGCCCTCGGTGAGCGGGGTGTGCACGAAGCCCGGTGCAACGGCGTTGACCCGGACACCCCTGGGGCCCAGTTCGAGTGCGGCCACCTGGGTCAGCATCGAAAGGCCCGCCTTGGCGGCGCAGTAGGCGCTCATCCCGATCGCGGGTTGGCGGGCGTTGAGCGAGGTCAGCGACACCAGGGATCCACCAGGCCCGAGGTGGCGGCCGGCGTGCTTGATCACCAGGAAGGCTCCGGTGAGGCAGACGTCGATCACCGAACGGAACTGCTCGGCGTCCAGATCGGTGATCAGCCCGAAGCCGCTGAAGCCGGCGCAGTTCACCACCACCTGCAGCCCACCTTCGCGGCCGGACACCTCGTCGAACAGGGCCGCCACGCTGTCCTCGTCGGTGACCTCGACGGCCGACCAGGTGTGCGGATCGCCCAGTTCGGCCCCGCGCTGCTGTGCCAACTCTGTGTTGCGGTCTGCGATGGTGACCCTGCAGCCTTCCGCAGCGAGTAATTGCGCTGTCGCCCAACCGATTCCCGATGCTCCGCCGATGATGACGGCGGTCCGCGTGTCTGTCATGGTGTCCTCCGATCCGCTTCCGGTGCGCCCCATCTGGTGCGCACCGCCTTCCACGGGTTCGCGTAGCGGCCCGGTTGACGGTAGTAGGGCGAGCGCCGTGTGAGGAACTCCCGCGCCGTATCGGTCTGCTGCCCAGTCGGCCGGACTCAGCCCCCCTCGGTCTCGCCGTCGCCCAGGGCTTCTTCGATGCGGGTGCGCGCGCCGGCCAGATGCTCCTCGCAGCGCCGGGCCAGTGCCTCGCCGCGTTCCCACAACGTCAGTGACTTATCGAGGTCCAGGCCGCCCTGCTCCAGTTGGCGCACGACCTCGACGAGTTCCTCGCGGCACGCTTCGTAGCCCAGGTCGGCGACGGGGGTGGCGCCGTTGTCTGCGCTGTTGTCTGCGGTCATGACGCTCCATCCTCGGGCCCGGTGCTGACAGCGCCGACGGCGCCGTCGGAAAGCCTGATCCGTAACCGGGTTCCGTCCGGCGCGTCGGTGCTCGATCGCAGCACTTCTGCCGACCCGCCGGCGGACCCGTCGATCCGTTGCACCACGGCATAACCGCGCGCGAGCGTGGCGGCCGGGCCGAGGGTGGCCAGCCGGGCGGCCAGATGCCCGATCCGGTCGGTCTCCCCGGCCACCAGTCGGCGGACGTCACGGCGCACCGCGGCGCGCGCCCGCTGCACCTCGGCGTCCCGTTCGGTCACCATCCGCAGCGGTTCGGCCAGCACCGGCCGGCTGCGCAGCGCGGTCAGGCCGTGCTGTTCGCGGACCACCCAGTCCCGCAGGGCCCGGGCACTGCGGGCGCGCAGATCGCGTACTAACGCCAACTCCGCGACGGTGTCGGGCACCACCTTCTTGGCGGCGTCGGTCGGGGTGGCCGCGCGCACGTCGGCGACCAGATCGCACAGCGGGTTGTCGGGCTCGTGGCCGACGGCACTCACCACAGGAGTGCGGCAGGCGGCGATCGCGCGGCACAGTGTCTCGTCGGAGAACGGCAGCAGGTCCTCGACGCTGCCCCCGCCGCGGGCGATCACGATGACGTCCACCTGCGGATCGTTATCGAGTTCGGCGAGCGCCTCGACGATCTGCGCTACCGCATTCACGCCCTGCACGGCGGTGTTGCGAATCCGGAAGCGCACCGCGGGGCAGCGATCCGTGGCCACCGAGGTCACATCGCGCTCGGCGGCGCTGGCCCGTCCGGTGATCAATCCGACCATGTTCGGCAGGAACGGAAGCGGGCGCTTGAGGCGCGGGTCGAACAGTCCCTCGGCGTCGAGCGCCTTGCGCAGCATCTCGATACGGGCTAGTAGCTCACCGAGTCCGACGGCTCGAATTTCACTGAGCCGCAGAGAGATTGTTCCCCGACCGGTGTAGAAGTCAGGCTTTCCGCGCACCACCACCTGGGTGCCTTCGGTCAGTTCGACCGGGGCGTTGCGCACCAGTTGACGCGTACACGTCACCGTCATGGACATGTCGGCGGCTGGATCGCGCAACACCATGAAGACGGTGGCGGAGTTGTTGCGGATGTTGATCTGCGTCAGTTGGCCTTCCACCCAGACGCTGCCGAGCTTGTCGATCCAGTCTTTGATCCGGATGGCTACCGCCCGGACCGGATACGGGTTCTCGGCCGAGGTCCCCGGGTCCGGGGTCATCTGCCCGGTCTCACTTGGCGGTCGCGCGGGTGATCCTGTTGGCCAGCAGCGTCAGGAACGGAGCGCGGGACTTGCCGGCTTCCTCGTACGCCAGCAGCGCCCGCAGATCGGCCACGCTCAGCGAGGTCATCCGGGCCCGCAACTGGGCCAGCGTCAGCGCGTCGTAGTCGAGTTCGTCAGCGATCGGCGGCGCCTCGGCACCCGCGGGCGCGGTCTTCGCCGCAGCCTTCTTGGCCGGCGGGCGCTTAGTAGCCCGCTTGGCCGGCCGCGGCGCCGCCTCGCCGTCGTCACCGACCGAGTACAGCGCGAAGCGTCCATCGGTGCGCCGCTAGTCACCGGCGTCGGCGGGTGGCTGGGACGGACCCTCGGAGTCCTCGTCGAAGGTGGCCCAGTCCGGCTTCTCGTCTGACGGCGGGAACAGGTTCTCCAACGCGGAGTCGCCCTTGATCGCCAGGTCGGCCAGATCCTGCTGCACCTTCATCACCATCTGCGCCACCGTGCTGGCCATGGTCATCGGG
>JAIOQK010000105.1 GCA_021413425.1 Mycobacterium sp. | reverse complement strand
GCAGCAGATCGTCCTCGGTGAGTACCCGCAGCAGATCCTTCGCGGTCTCCTCGGCGCTGGAGACCAGGGTGACCTGCTCGCCCATCGCCAGTTGGATCACCCCGGACAGCAGCGGGTAATGCGTGCAGCCCAGCACCAGGGTGTCCACCCCGGCGCGCTGCAGCGGTTCGAGGTAGCCCTCCGCCAGCCCGAGCACCTGGCGCCCGCTGGTGACCCCGCGTTCGACGAAGTCGACGAAGCGGGGGCAGGCCACCGCGGTGATCTCGATATCGCGGGCGGCGGCGAAGGCATCCTGGTAGGCGCCGGACGAGACGGTGGCCTCGGTGCCGATGACGCCGATGCGACCCGACCGGGTGGCGGCCACCGCGCGGCGCACCGCCGGGAGGATCACCTCGATCACGGGGACGTCGTAGCGTTCGCGGGCGTCGCGCAGGCAGGCCGCCGAGGCGGTGTTGCAGGCGATCACCAAGGCCTTGACCCCGCGGCCGACGAGATCGTCACCGATGGCCAGGGCGTGCGCGCGCACCTCGGGGATGCTCAGCGGCCCGTACGGGCCGTGCGCGGTGTCGCCGACGTAGACGATGTTCTCGTCGGGCAGTTGGTCGATGATCGAGCGGGCGACGGTCAGCCCGCCGACCCCGGAGTCGAAGATCCCGATCGCCGCGTCGGCATCGGTCATGACATCGGTCATGACAGGGGCCCGGGAAGCTGACCGGCGTTGGCGCGCTGGCGGGCTTCGCGTTCGGGGCTCGACAGCCAGTAGGCGGCCAGCACCCCGGCCAGCGCGCCGCACAGATGGCCCTGCCAGGACACCCCGCCGCAGCGATCCAGCACCGGCAGCGCGCCGAGCAGGATGCCGCCGTAGGCGAAGCCCACCACGATGCTGGCAACCATCTGCCAGATATGCCGGGTGAGCCAGCCGAACACCAGCAGGAAGGCAAGCCAGCCGAAGATCAGCCCGGAGGCGCCGATGTGGTTGGTCGGCAGGCTGCAACTGCCGAGCCCGCCGATCAGCCAGGTGCCCAGGCCGCCGAGGATCCAGATGATCGCCGTCGCCCACACGAAACGGGCCATCCCGGCCAGGGTCACCAGAAAGCCGAGCACCAGGGCCGGGACCGTGTTAGCGATCAGATGCGCCCAGTCGGCGTGCAGCAGCGGGGCGAACAGGATTCCGGTCAGCCCATCGGTACGCAGCGGTTGGATCCCGTTGCGGTCCAGTGAGTGTCCGCTGAGTTGGTCGATCAGTTCGATGAGATAGAGCAGCGCGACGAAGGTGAGTATGGTCGCCCCGCCGACCTTCCACGCCGCCACCTTGGCGGGCGGGGTCTGCGTCATAGCGACAGGTTACCGGCCGGGCAGCCCGGCATCAGGCCAGCGCAGTGCCGAGGAGGTCACGGTGGGCCGGTATTCCGGCCACCGATTCGGCGGCCAGCACCCCGGCCAGCACCGCCGAGGCCAGGCAGTCGGCCGCCGCCGCGGCCACCGCGGTCACCAGGGCGGTGTCCGGGGCCATGGCGGCCGGGGTGTCCGGCGAGGGGTCGACCGCCACCGCGCCGGTGGCCAGCACGAAGACCGTATCGCCGTCGAGTGGGGTGTGCGCGGGCCGGATCGCGCGCGCCAGGCCGTCCTGGGCCGCGACGGCGACCCGCCGGCAGCCCGACTTGTCCAGCGCGGCGTCGGTGGCGACCACCGCGATGGTGGTGTTGAGCGGGCTGGCCTCGGCGTGCCGCGCCGCGTAGGCGGCGACCTGCTCGGGTGTGGGGGCCCGCAACCCGAACTCGGCGGTCAACTGCGCCATCCATGGCAGTCCGGTGGCGGGGTCGAACACCTCGCCGGCGGAGTTGACCACCACCAGCGCACCGACGGTGACACCGGACTCGAGCACCACCGACGCCGTGCCGACACCGCCCTTGAGCACACCGGCGCGTGCCCCGACGCCGGCCCCGACGCTTCCCGTCGCGACGTCCGCCCCGGCCGCAGCGGCGGCCGTATAGCCGAACTCGGCGGTGGGCCGGTGGGACCAGGCGCCCACCGGCAGATCGAAGATCACCGCGGCGGGCACGATCGGCACCGTGCCGCCCTTCATCACCACCCCGCGGCCGTTGTCCTCCAGCCAGCGCATCACCCCGTCGGCGGCGGCCAGTCCGTAGGCGCTGCCACCGGTCAGGACGACGGCGTCGACGTGGCGGACGGTGTTGGCCGGGTCCAGCAGTTCGGTCTCCCGGGTGCCCGGCGCCCCACCGCGGACATCGACCGCACCGACGGTGCCCGGCGGGGCGAGGACGACGGTGGTCCCGCATGCCCATCCGGCACCGGGGGCCCCGTCGGGATCGCCCACCGTCGCGTCGGCGTCGCAGCGATGGTGGTGTCCGACGGTGATGCCCGCGACGTCGGTGATCGATCCGCTCACCTCAGTGGCTTCCCCATCAGGCCCAGCACCAGGTACTCCTGCAGTGCGGTCAACCATTGGTAGACGCCGAGGTGGGGGGCCCTGGGGTCGCCCGCGGGAAACCGATCAGGGGTGTCCGGCCCGACGTCCAGCATGGTTCCCAGCGCAAGACGCATATCGTTCACCGCGGCAATCCACGCCTCTGCGTCGTCTTCGCCGAGATCCACGGCACCCCCGCCATCCGGGACTGTATCCAGAACACGTTGTGCAGCAGTGATTTTGGCGTCGATGATCTCCGGCTCATGCATGCTCCGCAGTGCGCTGTTGGACCCCGGGGGTGCGCCGGAGTCTTCGCGAACGAAGTCGGGAAGCAGGCGCTGCATGGTTGCGTTCTCCGGCGCGGTGGCGTTGCCGGTACGGATACCGGTGATCTGCTCCAGTGGGTCCGCGGGCGCCTCGGACTGCCGATCATCGAGCATCTCGTGGATAGAGGTCGCGATGTTCCGCAAAACCGCGCACTCCTCCGGTTCCAACTCGGAGACGAATCGGACACCCCGCGGGCCGTCAACCCGCTTCCATGCGCGCACCGCGTTCAGCGGTCCTGCGCCATGGTGGCCCACAGGCCCGCGGCGTGAAGTTTGGCGACATCGACCTCCATGGCCTCCCGGCTTCCCGCGGAGACCACCGCCTTGCCCTCGTTGTGCACCTGCAGCATCAGTTTGGTGGCGTGCGGTTCGCTGTAGCCGAACAGTTTCTGGAAGACGTACGTCACGTAGTTCATCAGGTTGACCGGATCGTCCCAGACGATGGTGACCCAGGGCGAGTCGGTGGCTTCGCTGTGCTCGCTTTCCCTGACTGCGCTGGTCCCCGGACGGGTCGGTGCTGCTGGCGCGCCCATAGGCACAAGGATAGCCATTACGGTTGCCCTGTGAGCCGTGCGGCGCTGCTGACCGACAAGTACGAACTGACGATGTTGGCCGCCGC
>JAIOQK010000251.1 GCA_021413425.1 Mycobacterium sp. | reverse complement strand
ATCCGGGGTGTGCCTCGCGAACGACGGGCGATCTCTGACCCGGCGTCGGTGCCGAGTTCGATACCCAGGATCCCGGCCGAGCGCGACAGCACCCGCTCCAATTCGCTCGCCTCATAGAAGTCCATATGCGCGGTGAACCCGAAACGGTCGCGCAGCGGTCCGGTCAGTGCACCCGAGCGCGTGGTGGCGCCGACGAGAGTGAACGGCGCGACCTCAAGCGGAATCGACGTCGCTCCGGGGCCCTTGCCCACCACGACATCGACCCGGAAGTCCTCCATCGCCAGATACAGCATCTCCTCGGCGGGCCGGGCGATCCGATGAATCTCGTCGATGAACAGCACATCGCCCTCGACGAGGTTGGACAACATCGCCGCAAGATCACCCGCGCGTTCCAGCGCCGGACCGGAGGTGACCCGCAGTGATGAACCCAGTTCGGTGGCGATGATCATCGCCAGTGATGTCTTACCCAGCCCTGGTGGCCCGGACAGCAGAATGTGATCCGGTGTGCCGCCACGGTTCTTGGCACCTTCGAGAACCAACTGAAGTTGCTCCCGCACCCGCGGCTGGCCGATGAACTCCCCCAACGAGCGCGGGCGCAGGCTGGCGTCGACGTCTCCCTCACCGACGGTCAGCGCCGCGGAGACCTCACGATCCTCGGGTTCGGCGTCCTCCTCGAAGCGCCCCATCTAGGTCCTCACTTCCGACCCAACAACGACAGCGCTGCGCGCAGCGCCTCAGATGTAGTCGCGTCGGGATCATCGGCGAGCACCTTATCGCAGGCCTCCTCGGCCTGCTTGGCCGCAAACCCAAGGCCCACAAGGGCTTCCACGACGGGTGTGCGCACCGCATGCCCGCTCGCCGGCGCTACCCCGCCGGCGCTGGGCAGGGCACCGATCTTGTCGCGCAGTTCCAACACCATGCGCTCAGCGCCGCGCTTGCCGATCCCGGGCACCCGGGTCAGCGCGGTGACATCCCCGTCGGCCAGTGCCTGACGCAGCGCGCCGGGGTCGTAGACGGCCAGGGTGGCCAGGCCGATCTTGGGCCCCACACCGGACACCCCGAGCAGCATCTGGAACAGGTCGCGGGCGCTGCCGTCGGCGAATCCGTAGAGGGTCTGAGAGTCCTCGCGCACGATCATCGCGGTGATCAGCCGGGCCTCGGTTCCGCGGCGAAGGGTCGCCAGCGTCGACGGCGTGGCCATGACCTTGTATCCCACTCCGGCGGCTTCGATGACGGCGTGGTCCAGGGCGATCTCGATGACCTCGCCGCGCACCGAGGCGATCATGCCTGCACCGCTTTGAGTCGGGCTTTGTAGGCCTTGGCCTGCTCGTTGGCCATCGCCTCGGCCTGGGCCATCCGGGCGATCATCGGGGCGCGCCAGCAGTGACAGATCGCCAGGGCCAGCGCGTCGGCAGCGTCGGCCGGGGTGGGCTTGGCCTGCAACTGCAGGATCCGGGTGACCATCGTGGTGACCTGAGCCTTATCGGCGCCTCGCTGGGGGTGTGGAAGTGCACGTCGATGTTGCGGCGGGCAGCGGCCAGGGCGATCACCGCGGCGGCCTGGGCGGTGCCCATCGCGGTGTTGGCGTTGGCGTTGGCGAACACCCGCTCGATGGCGATGACGTCGGGCACATGGGTGTCCATCCAGTGGTCGACGACGTCACTGATCGCCAGTAGTCGCATGGCCAGTGGATCGGCGGCCGGGGTGCGGACCACGTCGACATCCAGGGCGGTGACCGTGCGGCCCCTACCGGTCTCGATGACCGACAGACCGCAGCGGGTCAGGCCGGGGTCGACTCCCATCACCCGCACGGATCACCCTTTCGCCCGCCATCTTCTTACGAACAGCTGTTCGATAGAAGCCTAGCGGCGGCGGGTGACGGGAGCCGCGAAAGACACGCCCGGCGGCGGGAGGCCTACTCCTCGTCGAGCAGGGCGGCGACGTCGTCGGGGATGTCGATGTTGGTGTAGACGTCCTGAACGTCGTCGCTGTCCTCGAGGGCGTCGACCAGCTTGAACACCTTGCGGGCACCTTCGAGGTCCACCGGCACGGTGACCGAGGGCTGGAAGCTGGCATCGGCGGAGTCGTAGTCGATGCCGGCGTCCTGCAACGCGGTGCGCACCGCCACCAGATCCCCCGGCTCGCAGATCACCTCGAAGCTGTCGCCGAGGTCGTTGACCTCTTCGGCGCCGGCGTCGAGGACGGCCAGAAGCACGTCGTCCTCGGAAAGTCCGTTCTTGTCCAGGATCACCACACCCTTGCGGGCGAACAGGTAGGACACCGATCCGGGGTCGGCCATATTGCCGCCGTTGCGGGTCATGGCGACCCGGACCTCTCCGGCGGCCCGGTTGCGGTTGTCGGTCAGGCACTCGATGAGCACCGCGACACCGTTGGGTCCGTAGCCCTCGTAGGTGATGTTCTGCCAGTCCGCGCCGCCGGCCTCTTCACCGGCGCCGCGCTTGCGGGCGCGCTCGATGTTGTCATTGGGCACCGAGGACTTCTTGGCCTTGGCGATGGCGTCCCACAGGGTGGGGTTGCCGTCCGGGTCACCGCCGCCGGTGCGCGCGGCGACCTCGATGTTCTTGATCAGCTTGGCGAACAACTTGCCGCGCTTGGCGTCGACCACGGCCTTCTTGTGCTTGGTGGTCGCCCACTTGGAATGGCCGCTCATGTCTCCTGCGTCCTCTTTCTCGCCAGAATCGTGACTGTCGGGAAGTTTACGTGGGCCCCGGCCCGCCTACGCCCGGCCGGTGACGATATCGACGAACAGTTTGTGCACTCGCCGGTCGCCGGTGACCTCCGGGTGAAACGCGGTGGCCAGCGCCGAGCCCTGGCGTACGGCGACGATGTGATCGCCGGCCCGGGCCAGCACCTCCACCCCCGCGCCGACCCGCTCCACCCAGGGGGCTCGGATGAACACCGCGTGCGCGGGTCCGTCAAGGCCGCGGAAATCGACGTCGGCTTCGAAGGAGTCGACCTGGCGGCCGAAGGCGTTGCGGCGCACCGTCATGTCGATCGCCCCGAGCGGCAGCGCCTGGCGTCCCGGTTCGCCGGCGTCGAGGATCTCGCTGGCGAGCAGGATCATCCCTGCGCACGACCCGTAGGCGGGCATCCCGGCGGCGAGGCGCTGCCGCAGTGGCTCGAGCAGGTCGAACTCGCACAGCAGCAGGCTCATCGTGGTGGACTCCCCGCCCGGGATGACCAGCGCGTCGACGGCGTCGAGTTCGGTGCGGCGGCGCACGGTGGAGGCCTGCGCCCCTGCCTCCCGAAGTGCGGCGAGGTGCTCGCGGGTGTCGCCCTGCAGTGCCAGAACGCCGACGGCAGGGGCGCTCATCCAGAGCCCGGCGTGTACCCACGCTTGTAACGGGTGAGCCCTTCCTGCACAACCGCAGCCACCATGTCACCGCGACGGTTGTAAATCTGGCCCTGGGTCAGCGCCCGCCCACCGCGGGCGGACGGCGAGTTCTGGTCATACAGCAGCCATTCGTCGGCGCGGAACGGGCGCATGAACCACATCGCGTGGTCCAGTGAGGCGACCCCCAGATGGGGCCGCTCCCCGGGGTGGCTCACCTGTGCCGAACCCAGCAGGGTCAGGTCGCTCATATAGGCCAGCGCGCAGATGTGCAGCAGCGGATCATCGGGCAGTGGGTCGCGGTGCCGGAACCACACCTGCTGCTGGGAGACCTTCCCGGGCAGTCTGGTCACCTGGTCCTGCGGGATCCTGCGGATGTCCCACTCGGCGAACTGCGCGATGCCGTTTTCGGCGTCCGGATCCACATCCTCGGGCGCGATGACCGGGGGCATCTCGTCCTGGTGTTCGATGCCGTCCTGGACGATCTGGAAGGACGCGCCCATGGAGAAGATCACCTCGCCGTTCTGCACGGCGTTGACCCGGCGGGTGCAAAAGGAGCTGCCGTCGCGGGGCCGGTCGACGAGATAGACGGCCGGCTTCGTCCCGTCGCCGGGCCGCAGGAAGTAGCCGTGCAGCGAGTGGACCTGGTATGCGGGGTCGACGGTCCGCACCGCGGAGACCAAAGCCTGACCAGCGATGTGACCACCGAATGTCCTTGAAAGGTAACCGGACTCGGGGTTGTAGACGCCACCGCGGTAAATGTTGACTTCAAGCTGTTCCAGATCGAGGATCTCTTCGATCGCCATCGAGGGCTGGTTACCAGCCGCGCTCGGCAAGCCGGTGCGGGACCGGAATGTCAGCGACGTTGATGCCGACCATCGCCTCACCCAGACCGCGCGAGACCTTGGCCAAAACATCCGGGTCGTCGTAGAAGGTGGTTGCCTTCACGATCGCCGCGGCCCGCGACGCCGGATCCCCCGACTTGAAGATCCCCGAGCCCACGAACACCCCGTCGGCACCGAGTTGCATCATCATCGCCGCATCCGCCGGAGTCGCGATCCCGCCCGCGGTGAACAACGTCACCGGCAACCGGCCCAACCGGGCCACCTCCACCACTAGGTCATACGGGGCCGCCAGTTCTTTGGCCGCGACGAACAACTCGTCTTCGGACAGCGACGTCAATCGGCGGATCTCCCCACCGATCGTGCGCATGTGCATCGTCGCGTTCGACACATCCCCGGTTCCGGCCTCGCCCTTGGAGCGGATCATCGCCGCCCCCTCGCTGAGCCGCCGCAGCGCCTCCCCCAGATTGGTCGCGCCGCACACGAACGGCACCGTGAAGTTCCACTTGTCGATGTGATGGGTGTAATCGGCCGGGGTCAGCACCTCCGACTCGTCGACGTAATCCACGCCCAGGCTTTGCAGGATCTGGGCCTCCACGAAATGCCCGATCCGCGCCTTGGCCATCACCGGGATCGAGACGGCTTCGATGATGCCCTCGATCAGATCTGGATCACTCATCCGCGCCACCCCACCCTGGGCACGGATATCGGCGGGCACCCGCTCCAGCGCCATCACCGCCACCGCCCCGGCGGCCTCGGCGATCCGCGCCTGCTCCGGGGTGACGACGTCCATGATCACCCCGCCCTTGAGCATCTCGGCCATCCCGCGCTTCACCCGCGCGGTACCGGTCTGAGCGTGGCTGGGCGAACCGTTGGCTGCGGTATCCACTGTGTCTCCTTCATCAGGGACTGGGGGCTGCCTCGTCTGGGACGAATCCAGTCTAGAGGGCCGGTGGGGCTACTGATCCCCGCTATTCAGTGGATGGGCCGGGGTGTGGCGGGGGTCTCAGCAGCGGACCCGTCGGCCAGCACGTGCGCTTCGCCCAGCAGTTCGCGCAGCTGCACCGGGTAGACCCGCTGACCGGCATTCACCAGCTCCTCGATGGCCTCCGCATCGCACCAGCGGTGGCCGTGGATGTAGCGCAGTTCCAGCTCGGTGCGCCCGGCGATCGAGGGTTCGAACCGGCGGGTGCGGTGCAGGAAGTAGAACTCATCGCTGTACATGACGGCGCCGTTGAAATGGATCTCGGATTGCCGCTGCCACACCGGGCCGACGATGTCGCCCGCGTCGACGTACAGTCCGGTCTCCTCGGCCAGTTCGCGGGCAGCGGCCAGCACCAGCGGTTCCCCCGGTGCGGCTTCGCCGCCGATGGTGAACCACCACCGCGGTGCGGTGCCGTCGGTGATCGCCGGGTCGGAGCCGCAGAACAGCAGCACCGCGCCGTGCTCGTCGAGCAGGATCACGCGCGCCGCGGTCCGGGTCATCGACTACCGCATGACCCGCTCTGCCTTACCGACGCCAGCAACCCGCGCAGGCTGCGTGGCCGGCATCAGCCGCTCGAGCGGGAACCGGAAGGGGACCAGCAACGGTGTCCCAGTGGCACCGGCGCCGGGGACGATCATCTGGAGATCCACGGCGGAGGTCACCGATAGTCCGGTGAGCACCAGCCGGGCCTGGGCCGCTGCCGGAGCGCCGAGGAGTTGCGCGACGCCGGCCGCCAGTCCGATGACGAGCGTGGCGGCGCCACCGGTCACCTGGGCCACAACCGTGCCAAACAGGTTGTCGCCGAACAGTGAGCCGACGGCCTGGCCCACCGCCGTGCCCAGCGCCATCTGCAGGGCCGGGTAGCGGATGACGTAGTCCACCGCGATGTTCGCGACATCGTTGACGGCGGTGCCGCGCAACACCTCGATGGCGGCGCGACCCGCCAGACTCAAGGCCGCCCGGTCAGCCAGCAGGGAGGTGACCGCCGCCCCCGTCATCTGCTGGGCAACCCCGTGGATAAAGGCATTGTCGATGCCCGAGTCCCGCAGCAGTCCGACAACCGCAAGGCCGGCCGACCGGCCGAGGGTGTTCTGTACCTGGGCGTCGCGCAGCAGTGTCTGCAGCGAGGTGGGCACGGTAGCGCCAAGTGCGCCGTGGAAGACCTTGTGCGACTGCAGGTATTGCAGGGCCGCCTGCAGCGCGGCGACCACCTCGGCGCCATTGACGACGGCGCCCGCGACCTGACCGGCCGTGTCGGTGAGCAGGGTGCTCAACCGCGGCTGTCCCAAGAAGTCACGGACCAGCGCACCGAGCACCGCCGCCGCAGTGGTGCGGGTGGCGGGGTCGTCCAGGACGGTGACCACCGCGTCGCCGTACACCCCGAGTTGCTTGCCGAGCGCCAGCCGCACCACCGGGTCACCCGCCAGTCGGAGAATCAACGCGGTGGTCGTGGTGCCGAACACGTGCTGCACATCGGGGTTACCCAGCAGTGCGGTGTCGGTGAGGCGCAGCGCCCCGGTGAGGGTGGACGCGAGGGCGGTGCGGATGACGGCGTCGCGCTGCAGTTGTTGCAGGGCGGCCCCCAGGGCGGCGGCGGGGTCAGCGCCGGAGAACACCGCGCTGGCCAGTTGCCCGGCGGCGGTTGCCACCGCCGTGCCGACCGCTGGGTTGGTGAGGAAGTCGGGCAACAGGAAGCCGGCCACCGCGGCCAACCGGCCGCTGACCGCCGGTGCGGCCAGAAGCGACACGACCGCCCGGCCCACGGCCGCGCCCACCCTCTGAGCCGCCGGGGTGTCGCCGGGTGTGACCGCTGGCACGGCAACAATATCGCCGTCCAGTGCGGCGGAAACCAGCCCGGCGACCTGTTCGCCGATCGAGTCGCGCACCGTCGGGTTGGCCGCCAGTTCGGTGATGACCGTCGTCACCGTGGCGCCCAGCACCGTCACCAGAGCGGTATCGGTGAGAAGGGTCGCGAGTGAGGTCGTCACCGTGCCGCCGACAGCGTCTTGGACGGCAGTATTGGCCTGCAGGGACTTCAGCGCCGCCGACAGAGCTGCCGGCAGATCCCCGCCGGCCACCACCGTGGCGGCAAGTTGGCCGGCCACGTCTGCGATTCCGGTGACCACTCCCGGCTGGCCGAGCAAGCCGGGCACGAGCCCGCCCGCGACCGCGGCGAGAGGACCGCTGACGGCTGGGTCGGTGATCAGCCCGGCCACCGCGTTGCCGAGAATCGCGCCGGCCTCTCGGGCCGCCGCCCCGCCGCCCAGCAGCGATGTGACCGCAGCCGAGACCTGTTGGCCGACGAACGCCCGCAGCACCGGGTCAGTGGTGACAGCGCTGACCACATCGGACACCGCTGTACCCAGTGCCGCCACCACGGCCGAGGGAGTCCCAGCCGAGGGCGCCAGCAGCGACGCCACCGCGTTACGCACCACCGTGCGGACCGCAGCCGTCACGGCGGGGTTGGTCAGCAGCGCTTGAACAGCGGCCGACGAGTCGGTGCCTGCTGCCATACCCGCGGCGATCTGCCCGGCGGCGGTGGCCACTGCGGACGCCACCCCGGGTTGGCCGAAGAAACTCGGCACCGCCGCGCCGAGCACCGACGCCAGCGCACCGCTGACGGCGGGGTTGGCGAGCAGGCCCGCAACCGCCGAACCGAGCACTCCCCCGGCGACATCGCCGGCCGCGCCCCCACCCAGCGCTGAGGACACCAGCGCGCTCACCGCGGAACTCACCACACCGCGCGCCTGCGGGCTGGCGGCCAACCCGTTCACCGCGTTGGTTAACGCCGACCCCAGCGCCGACACCACCGGTGAGGGGTTGGCGCCGGACGGCGACATCAGTGAGCTCACCGCGGCCTGCACCGTGGATGCGACGCCCAGGGGTGCGTAGGACGGTGCGGGCGCCACGCTCATGGCGAATTGTTGCCGCAGCGAGTTGTAGACGGAGTAGGCCAGCAACTCGGCGTTGCTCTGAGATCCGTTGGAGGCGTTCACCAGACTGAGCGCGGCGTTGACACCGGTGGAGATCAGCTGGTTGGTGACAGCCTGGTTACTTAAGAGGTCGGCCGCAAAGTTTTTTGCGATCAGGCCACCCACCGACGCCAGGACGGCCGTCGCCGGGTCGGCCTGCAGCGCCGTCGTCACCGCGTTACCGACAGCCGTGCCGATATCAGCCGATACGGTCGTCACGGCGCTGCTGATATTGCTCGTGAACGACGAGTTCGACAGTGCAGCCTGCAGACTCGCGTTTGTCAGAAGATTCGCGACCTGCAGAGGGAAGTAAGGGTTGACCTTGGTGTAGTAGTCAACCGCTTTACCTCCGATCAGATCCCAGGTGGCGTTTCCGTTGAGCTGGGGAAGGATAAAACCGTCCAGGATGTCTTCTCGGCCGGCCTCTGAAAAACCTCGGGGGAGAACAAAGACGGTGATGAAGGTAGCGGGCCCGATGACTCCCGGGAGGTCCGGCCACGCCGGCGGCTCCGCCCAGGGAAAACCCGGGTCCGGCGCCGAAATGTAGGACCCGTTGTCCTGAAAGTGTACGAAAAGGTACATGAGTGCATCTGCGACTCCGCTGGCGTTGACGAGACCGCCGACAGCGTCAGCGACGTACCCAGCAGCTGTTGAGTTACCGAATACCGAACTGGCCACGGCACTCTTCACGACGTCGTACAACTCACCTGATGGATTCAGCATTTGCAGGAAAGGCACGAGTTGATCTATGGCCGTACCGGTGAAGTAATACTCGCCGAGGCCGTCAATGAAGAGCGAGGAAAGTGTGGTGAGAGTCGAGGCGGGTAAGCCAAGGTCGGTAAACCAGCTTGAGACGTTTACCGCAGTCCAGATCGCCGCTTCAAGGGCGGTCTTCTCGGCAGTCCACACGGCGTACTCGCCGGTCCAGACCGGATGCACGACGGCACAGGGAAAGAAACCGCACGACGGCCACGACACCGCCGCCCCCGGGACGCCGACGATGCCGTCGTCGCCGTAGAGCAGTCCGCCTCTACCGACGGCGCCGCTGATGCCGCGGGGGGAACCGGCGGCGGCCACCCCGGCGTCCCCGCCATTGCCGATCAGCAGTCCGCCGGCGCCACCGTTGCCGCCCGCGCCGCCGTTGATTCCGGCAACACCGGCGGCGCCGTGACCGCCGTTGCCGAACCAGCCGGCCGCGCCGCCGTTGCCGCCTTGAAATCCGTTGCCGCCGTTGCCGATCAGTCCGGCGTTGCCGCCGTCACAGGCGCCGCTGACGCAGGCGCCCTCGTAAGTGGTGTAGCTGTAGCCGTTGCCGTAGAGGATGCCGGCGTGGGGGTTGTCGGCGGTGCCGTCCCCGATGAAGAACCGGAGCGCCTCGGCGATCTGGTTGACCACATCGGGAATCGCGGCTGCGGCGCCAACCTGCTCGCGGCGACTCGCCGCCAGCGTGGCCCACGCGAACGGCGCGACGAGGGGAGCCCCGGGATCGGAGCCGCTGCCCGACAAGAACGTGCTTGCGCCATCGGCTGACAGCGTCCCGGCGGCGTCGGCGGCTGTCATCACCGGTGGCGACGATGCGGTGACGGTGGCGATCTGTAGGGGTGCTGCGGCGGCGGGGATCTCCTGGGCCGCGACTGGCGGTGGATCGTGATGCGGTTCCGAATCGCGGACGTCTACCCGAGAGGTTGGCGCCTCCGGTCCGGCTGCAGTGCGGGTTTCGGCGGGAGGCGCCACCGTTCTGCGCTTGCCGCGATCGCGGGTGGTGTCTGCGGGAACCGCACGGCGCTCGGGCGCGCGGCCGGCCGATTCTCCGCGAGGGGTGCGCGGCGGCGGCGCGGTGGCGGAGGTGTCGGTACCCGCGGTGCTGTCAGCGCCCCGATCAGCCGCCGCCACCGCGGGCAGTGCGACGATCGCACCACCGACCCCGAGGGCCACCGCCAAGGCACCGACACGGCCGACATAGTTCGAAGAAACGGAGTGCGTCAGACGATGTCGACCGCCTGACTCGCGACTCATGGCACCTCCGAAAACACCGGCCGCCGCCTCGACCGGATCCAGAAGATTATGACGTACATCACGCCGGAGCCCTTAATCGCGGGGCTCAGCGTTGCGCGGGCTCGGCGATCTCGAAGTAGCTCGGCAGCGGCGCCCGCCCGCCCAGGCGCAGCAGGCGCACCCAGCGCCGCTCCCGCAGGGCCAGGGTGTCGCGGACGGCGTCGTTGTGGAAGCGGCGGGCCAGCAGCACACGCACCTCGGCATCGGCGAGTTCGGTCACCAGGGCCACCGGCACCGAAGCCGGATCCACACCGCCCAGTGCGGTGGACAACTCGTTCTCGGCGGCTTCTCGGCTGGTTCGGGGTGCCCGTTCGGCGACGGCGGCCAGCCTCGCCAGGTGCCGGCCTTCCGGGGCGTCGCCGTAGGCGTCGACGGCGATCGCGCGGGCCACCACCGCGCGGCGGGCCAGCGCGGCGTCGAGCGCCAGCCAGGACAGGTCGCAGCGCACGTGCAGCCGGTCGAGCCGGTTGGCGGTTTGATACGCCCAGACCAGGGTGCTCACCAACACGGCGATCAGCAGTGCGGTCAGCGGCCAGTACAGCGCCGGGGACATCAGTGCGGGTCCATCAGCCGGCCACGCCCACCTTGGCGCCGGCACCGGCGACGGTCTCGTAGACCCGCAGGATGTCGTCGGCCACCACCGACCAGTCGTAGCGGTGCACCTCCTCGGTGGCCGCCGCGATGTAGCGGGCGCGCAGCGCGTCGTCGGCGAGCACCGCGATCAGCGCGTCGGCCAATGCCGCGGAGTCCTCCACCGCCACCAGGGCGCCGGCTTGCCCGTCGGCGAGCACCCGGCGGAACGCGTCGAGATTGCTGGCCACCACCGCGGTACCGGCCGCCATCGCCTCCACCAGCACGATGCCGAAACTCTCCCCGCCGGTGTTGGGTGCGCAGTAGACATCCGCGCTGCGCAGCGCGGAGGCCTTCTCGGCGTCGTCGACCTGGCCGAGGAAACGCAAATGCCCGGCGAGGTCGCCGGCCTCGTCGCGCAGGTCGT
>JAIOQK010000250.1 GCA_021413425.1 Mycobacterium sp. | reverse complement strand
ACAGCGTCCGGTTTGCGCAGCAGTGTGCACACCTTCAACGAACGGGGATGGCGGGTGGCCAGGTTGCGCAGCAGCCAGGACAGTGTCAGACCGGAGTCGACGATGTCCTCGACGATCAGCACATCCCGGTCGGCGATGTCGCGGTCGAGGTCTTTGAGGATGCGCACCACACCGGAGGACGAGGTCGCCGACCCGTAGGAGCTGACCGCCATGAACTCCAACTGGGTGGGCACCGGGATCGCGCGCGCCAGATCCGTGACGAACATGACCGCTCCCTTGAGCACCGTCACCAGCAGCAGGTCCTGGCCGGCCAGGGCGTCGGCGTAATCGCGTCCGACGAGCGCCCCGAGTTCGCAAGTGCGGGCCGCAATCTGCTCTTCGGAGACCAGCACCGACTTGATGTCGCCGGGGTAGAGCTCATGCGCTGGCACGGTCACAGCGTGCCATGACACCCCCGGTGCGACCAATCACACCGGCTGCAGCCGCAACCGGAGCGTGCCGCCACTTCGCTCGGCGAACAGCCGCGCAGCCGGTGTCACCGAACCGACGGCGACTCCGCCCTGCCCGTGCCAGGCGGTGACCAGCGCGTCAACCCCGCGAATATGGACCGCCGCCAGTCCGCTGGCGCCGCCGGCGAGCAGCCAGCCGCGAATCACCCGCAGCCGCAGTGCGTCCGGCAGCTCCCGCACCGCGGCCACCTCGAGGCCGTCGCCACGGGTGGCCCCGGCGAGATGGTGGGCGGCCAGCGCGTCGAGCGCCTCGTTGTCCTCACGCAGCGCGTCGGCGGTCCGGGCCAAGGCCTCGGCCACCCCCGGCCCGAGCACCTCTTCGAGTAGGGGCAGCACCTCGTGGCGCAGACGAACCCGGGTGAATCGAGGGTCGGCGTTGTGGGGGTCGTCCCAGGGGTGCAGTCCCAACTCCACGCAGGCGGCAGAGGTGGTGGCCCGGCGTTGTCGCAGCAGTGGCCGAAACCACGGCGGATCAACCGGCCGCATCCCGGCGATCGAGCGGGGACCCGAGCCGCGTCCGAGACCGAGCAGCACCGTCTCAGCCTGGTCGTCGAGGGTGTGCGCGAGCAGAACCGGCGCACCCGCGCGGGCACCGTCGAGGGCCGCGTAACGGGCGGTCCGGGCGGCCGCCTCCGGCCCGCCCGCCGTACCGACCTCGACGGCAATCACCCGGGCCCGGACGCAGCCCAGGTGCAGTGCCTGGTCGTGGGCGGCGGCGGCCACCTCATCTGAGCCGGCCTGAAGTCCGTGGTCGACGATCAGCGCGGTGGTCGGCAGCACCGCCGCGGCGGCGGCGGTCAGCGCCAACGAGTCCGGGCCGCCGGAGAGTGCCACGCACCAGGAACCCACCCCGGCGAGCGGGCCGGAGGCGAAGTCGGCCACCGCGCGGCGCAGCGTCTCCGCGGAACGCTTCCCTAAAGAATTCTGTCGATCCACCGCTGCGGATCCTCGATCTCAGCCGGCTGCGGAAGGGTATCCGGGCCCGACCACACGGCGTTGAAGCGCGCCATCCCGACTCGACCCA
>JAIOQK010000286.1 GCA_021413425.1 Mycobacterium sp. | reverse complement strand
CTGGAAGGACAACTGGCTCGAGTCCGACCTGCTCGGCTGCAGTGTCGACCGCTGGCTGGAGAACAAGTCCTGGGCCGACGTGCTGGCCTGGGTGGACGAGAACGAGTCGCAGCGCAACTCCGACATGGGCTTCTTCATCCGCTACTCGATGGACATCGGCCTGGACAAGTACGGCAAGGGCGTGGGCAACTACCTGGCCACCGGCACCTACTTCGACCCGACGCTGTACCGCAATCCGACCATCGAGGGCCGCAACGCCGGGCTTATCGGTCGCGGCGGAGTGTTCGCCAACGGTCAGTTCATGGAGTTCGATCAGGCCAACGTGCGCGAGGACGTCACGCACTCCTTCTACGAGGGCAGCCGTCCGCTGCACCCCTTCGAGGGCGAGACCATCCCGGTCGACCCGGCGAAGGGCAAAGGGCAGGGCAAGTACAGCTGGGCGAAGTCGCCGCGGTATCTGATCGACGGTATGGGCGACGTCCCGCTGGAGGCCGGGCCGCTGGCCCGCCGGATGGCCGCCGCCGCCCCGAACGCCGCGCCGCACCAGGACAACGACCCGCTGTTCCTCGACATCTACAACAAGATCGGACCCAGCGTCATGGTCCGCCAGCTTGCCCGCCTGCATGAGGCGGCCAAGTATTACAAGTGGGTGCGGGGCTGGTTGGACCAGCTGGAGCTCAAGGAGAGCTTCTACAGCAAGCCCACCGAGTACGCCGACGGCAAGGGATTCGGCTCCACCGAGGCCGCGCGCGGATCGCTGTCGGACTGGATCGTGTTGGAGAACAACAAGATCAAGAACTACCAGGTGATCACCCCCACGGCATGGAACATCGGCCCGCGCGACGGCAGCGGTGCACTGGGCCCGATGGAGACCGCTCTGGTGGGCTCGCCGATCATCGATCCCGAGGACCCGGTCGAGCTCGGGCATGTGGCCCGCAGCTTCGACTCCTGCCTGGTCTGCACGGTGCATGCCTACGACGGCAAGACCGGTCGGGAGCTGTCGAAGTTCGTCGTCAACGGAATGGTGTGACCGGGGAGGTCACACCTGATCGGCCCAGCCAGACCGCGGAGGTCACACCTGATCGTCCCAGTGTGAGTTCGCACGACTCCGAACTCGATCTGGAACCTCCGGGCTGCGCGGTTCTGGTGGTGGGATGCGGCAATCTGCTGCGCGGTGACGACGGGGTAGGCCCCGTCCTCATCCGCCACCTCTGGGATCGCGGGGTTCCCGATGGCGCCCGGCTGGTCGACGGCGGCACCGCCGGTATGGACGTCGGGTTCCAGATGCGTGGGGCGCAGCGGGTGGTCATCGTCGATGCCTGTGTGAGTCAGGGCTCTGAGGGCGGCGACGACGGAGCCGCACCCGGAACCGTGTACCGGTTGCCGGGGGAGGAGCTGACCGATCTGCCTCCGCTGCAAGGCCTGCACACGCATTCCTTCCGGTGGGATCACGCCATCCCGTTCGCCCGATGGGCGCTGGGCGACGCCTGCCCCACCGATATCACGGTGTTCCTGATCGAAGTGGCCGCCATGGAGATGGGCGCGGAGCTCTCCGATCCGGTCGCGGCGGC
Source organism: Mycobacterium sp. (assembly GCA_021413425.1). Taxonomy (GTDB): domain Bacteria; phylum Actinomycetota; class Actinomycetes; order Mycobacteriales; family Mycobacteriaceae; genus Mycobacterium. The sequence goes on along the minus strand of JAIOQK010000286.1, from coordinate 739 downwards.
GATGGAGCAGGTGATCGCCATGATCGAAGCCGACTTCCTGGCTCCGCTGCGCCCGCAGACCGCCGCGGAGGTCAGTGTCGAACTCAGCGAAGACGGCTACCTGCGGATGGCGGCCGCGCTGTCCGCCGGGCGCTTCCCGTCCGATGCGCTGGCGGCGGTTCCCCGCGACGGCGAACTGTGGCTGTTCCCGCTGCGCGGGCCCAGCAGCGGTGGTCTGCTGCTCAAACAGCGCAACCCGGCCGGCGACCGTGCCGTGCTGGTGCACGAGGTTCTCGGTGACGGTTTCCGGGCGGGCGTCCATGCGGCATTCTGGGACGATGAGCACAAGGCTCTCCGGATCCCGCTTGCGCCGCCGGAGCCGTCCAAGCAGTGATGGCCATGACTGACGAGCGCCGAACGTCGGCCGACCAGGCACTCGACGTGCAGACGGTCGTCGTCGAGGAGAGCGGCCGATGGTTCGTCGAGATCATCGTGGTGTTCGCCGACGGAGTGGTCCGCAAGAGGATCCACAGCCATTCCACCCGGGCCCGCGCCGAACTGGCCGCCGATCTGATCCGCCGGACCGCCGATCGCGATATCGGCCGCGGCCCGGTGCACGGATGATGCGCCGCGATTCGTCATTGATAACGACACGAGGAGAGCTGTGACCGACGTTCTGGATCCCGCGGTGCTGGCGGTCCGTCCCCAGCCGCTGGGGGCCTTTCCGCTGCCACTGGGGTATCTGTTGATCCCGGCGTCA
>JAIOQK010000285.1 GCA_021413425.1 Mycobacterium sp. | reverse complement strand
GCGCTGCCCGGCGGTCAACTCGTACGGCAGCTGGGCAGAAAGCCCGGACACCAGACCACCATCGCGGCGCGGTGCGGGCGGCCCGGACTCGGCGTTCGCGCCGTGGCGGCGCTGGGCCAGTGCCCACTGCAATCCGACGGCCTCGTCGAAGGTCAACCGCTCCCGCGCCCGTTGACGTTCGACCTCCTTCTCCGCGATATGAATGGCGCGCAGCGCACTGTCCTCGGACATCAAATCACGTTGCTGCACAACATTTTCCGGCAGCGGCTCTGGTATCGGATCCAGTACGGCCAGCACCTGCTGCACGCACGCATAGATGTCCCAGCTCTGCAGTTTGGCGCTGGCCGGATAGATGGGGAAGAAGTCGCGTTCGAATGCGGACATGTCGAACTCACCGGAGGAGTCCTTGGCGGATGCGGCGATCGTCTTCAGTGACTTGGTGCCGCCGCCGGTGCGGCCGGTCGGAGAGTCGAGCACCAGGAACGCGGGGTGGGTGAGCTGCATGACGCCCTTGAAGTAACCCACCTCGCCGGAGAGCATCAGCCTGGTGCCGGCGACGAGGGTCTTCTTGAGGAATTTCGCGTTGAAGAAGGTCGCGGTCACCTTGGGGTGGCGGTTGCGCAGGGTGATGACGAGGTATTCGCGGCGGGGCTGCCGATTGGTCCAGCGCAGATCGGCCTTCTCGATCTCCCCGACGAACGTGATGTGCTCGCCCTCCTCCGGCGGGTCGTCATCCTCGCCGCGCACCGTCATTCCCTGGCTGTATTTGCGGGGATAGTGGCGCAGCAGGTCATCGATGGTGCGGATGTCGAAAACGTCCTCGAGCGCTTTGGCCGCCTTGGCGCCGAGCACCGGCTCGAGGCGGTCGGTGAGGACGGCCACGGCTACTCGACCCCGATCAGCAGCGGGTCGCCGCGATGGCCGGTGCGGTAGCTGGCGAACTCCGCGCCGGGGTGGCGGCGGTGCACGTGCTCGGCCAGGGCGTCGGCGGCCGCGGGTTCGGCCTCCGCGCCCAGCAGCACGGTGACTAGTTCGCCACCGGAACCCAGCAGCAGGTCGATCAGGCGCGCGGCCGCCGCGGCCGCGTTCTCGGCGACCACCAAGACCTCTTCGCCGGACAACCCCAGTCCGTCGCCGGGCTTGCAGGTGCCGGCCCAGGTGAGCGCGGTCTCGGTGGCGACCCGCACCGACCCGTGCCGCGATCCCGCGGCGGCGCGGGCCATCGCGTATCCGTCATCGACGGCGGCGCGGGCGGTGTCATGCACCGCCAGTGCCGCCAGTCCGGCCACCATCGACCCGGCCGGCAGCGGGACGACGTCGATGCCCCAGCCGATTCCGGCGGTGCACCCGGCGACCAGATCCTCGGCCGAGACGTACCCGTTGGGCAGCACCATCACCTGCGCGGCACCGGTGTCCACCACCCCGCGCAGAAGTTCGGCCGCACTGACGCCGTTGGCCGGATCCACCAGATCGGCGTCCGGTCGCAACACCACGGCGCCTTCGGAGCCGAACAGCGTCTCAGCACCGTCGCCGTCGACGACGGCCAGCACCGCACGCTGCATGCTCCAGCCGCCCGGGGCCACCCGACCCGTCGCCAGGCCGGCGATGCGGATCCGGCTGACCTCGCCGTGCGCCAGACCGGCTTCGATGGCGGCGCCGGCGTCGTCGGTGTGCACGTGCACCGAGTGTCGGCCTTCGGCGGCCGCGGCCAGCGCCACCGAGTCACCGATCGCGCTCAGCGCGGCGCGCAGCCGTTCCAGCGCGTCCGGGTCGGCGCCGCCGAGGGAATACATCACCTCGAACTCCAGCCCGGCGGTATCAGCGGTATCGGCGGTGTCGGCGCTGATATCGACGTGTGCCGGCGGATAGGCGCGCCGCGCCGGTGCGACACCGGTGACCGTGCGGGTGAGCGCGTCCAGCAGAACCAGCAGCCCGCGGCCGCCGGCGTCGACCACGCCCGCATCCGCCAGCACCGCAAGCTGGGTGGGGGTGACTTCGAGTGCGTCGGCGGCGGCGTCGGCGGCGCGTGCCAGCGCCCGGCTCAGGGGGTGGCCGTCGGCGGCGGCGTGTTCGGCCGCCTCCGCGGCGGCCTGCAGCACCGACACCACGGTTCCGGCCACGAACTCACCACCCATCGCCGACACCACCCGCGCCACCGCGTGGCGCAGCGCCGCGCCGAACAGGCCGGGGCCGATATCGGCCAGTGCGGTGTCGGCAGCGGCTTCGGCGGCGGCTTCCGTCGTGACGTCGGCGAGCGCGCCCAGAATCTGCGACAGGATCACCCCAGAGTTGCCCCGGGCGCCGTGCGCGGCACCGGTGGACAGCGCGGCGGCGGTCCGGGCGACGTCGCCGCGGCCGGCTGATACGGCCTCGGCCAGCGCGGCGCGCATGGTGAACAGCATGTTGGTGCCGGTGTCGGCGTCGGCCACCGGGAAGACGTTGAGACGGTTGATCTCGTCGGCGCGGGCGATCAACGCCGCCACAGCCGCATCAGCCCAGTCCAGCAGGGCCGAGGCGTCCAGCCGCCGGTCCGGCATCGGCCATCTCCTCTGCGCTTCACCCGCTCAGTCGGCGTCAGCCTAGCCAGACCGGGCGACGTACCGCCGTCACCGCGCTGACCAGCGCGGCGGCGATCTGAAACGACCGCCGCGCGGGTCCGCCGGCAGCCTTTTGGTCTACGGTTGCGGCGACGGTATCCTTATGAGGCCACCCGCAGCGTGCGGTCGACTGGCCACAGATCAGATTTGAGGAGTTGCGACCATGGCTGCCGTGTGCGATGTCTGCGGGAAGGGTCCCGGGTTCGGCAAGTCGGTGTCGCATTCGCACCGCCGGACCAACCGGCGCTGGAACCCCAACATCCAGACCGTCCGCGCGGTGGACCGCCCCGGCGGCAACAAGCATCGGGTCAACGTCTGCACCTCGTGCCTGAAGGCCGGCAAGGTCAGCCGCGGCTGATCACGCAAGCCGCCAGTCGATCGGCTCGGCGCCCATCTGAGCCAGTAGTTCGTTGGCGCGGCTGAACGGTCGCGACCCGAAGAATCCCCGGCTCGCCGACAGTGGCGAGGGATGCGCGGACTCGATGGTCGCGGCGTGGCCGAGCATCGGCTTCAGGGTCGCGGCGTCGCGGCCCCACAGGATCGCCACCAACGGCCGCTGACGCGCCACCAACGCGCGGATGGCGCATTCGGTCACCGCCTCCCAGCCCTTGCCCCGGTGCGACGCCGGTGTTCCGGGCGCCACGGTCAGAACCCGGTTGAGCAGCATCACCCCGCGCTGCGCCCACGGAGTCAGGTCACCGCTGGCCGGCAGCGGGTAACCCAGGTCGGCGGTGTACTCGGTGAAGATGTTGGCCAGGCTGCGCGGCAGGGG
>JAIOQK010000049.1 GCA_021413425.1 Mycobacterium sp. | reverse complement strand
ACCCGGAAACGCAGCCGCGCCAGCAGGCCGAACGGGTGGCGCTCGATGCTGGGCACCGCTCCGGTCTGAACGTTCGACGTCGGGCACATCTCCAACGGGATGCGCTTGTCGCGCACGATCGCCGCCAGCCGGCCCAACATGGCGGTGCCGTCGGGGAGTTCCTCGATGTCGTCGACGATGCGCACCCCGTGGCCCAGCCGGTCGGCCCCGCAGAAGGCCAGTGCCTCGTGGATGGACGCCAGACCGAACGCCTCGCCGGCGTGGATGGTGAAGCGCGCGTTGTTGGCGCGCATGTACTCGAAGGCGTCGAGATGCCGCGACGGCGGATGCCCGGCCTCGGCACCGGCGATATCGAACCCGACCACACCCCGGTCGCGGAACACGATCGCCAACTCGGCGATATCGCGCGAGCGGGCGGCGTGCCGCATGGCCGTCACCAGGGCGCGCACGGTGATGGTCCGGCCCGCCGCCGCGGCCGCCTTCTCCCCGTCGGCGAACCCGGCCAGCACCGCATCCATCACCTCGCTGAGCACGAGCCCGCCCGACAGGTGCAGCTCGGGGGCGAACCGGATCTCGGCGTAGACCACGTTGTCGGCGGCCAGATCCTCCACGCACTCCAGCGCCACCCGGTGCAAAGCCGCAGGCGTCTGCATCACCGCCACCGTATGGGCGAACGGCTCGAGGTAGCGCACCAGCGAACCGCTGTGGGCCGCGGTCCTAAACCAGGCGGCCAGATCCTCCGGGTCGGTGCTGGGCAGACCCTGGTAGCCGACCGTTTCGGCGAGCTCGACGATGGTCGCCGGGCGCAGGCCGCCATCGAGGTGGTCGTGCAGCAAAGCCTTGGGGGCCTGCCTGATCGTCTCCAGCGTCAGCGGTGTGCTCATCGTCACCCATTGTGCCGAGTGATGTAATCCCCGCGTCATTCATTTCGCGCCACCACCGGCGATAGAGTCCAGATACAGATCCACGTGGGAGGCAGCGCAATGAGTACAGCGACACAGGTGTCGCCACGACGGCGGAGAACCTTCTACCGCGGCGACCCGGGCATGTGGTCGTGGGTGCTGCACCGCATCACCGGCGCGACAATCTTCTTCTTCCTGTTCGTCCACGTCCTGGACACCGCGCTGGTGCGGGTCAGCCCGCAGGCCTACAACGAGGTGCTGGAGACCTACAAGACCCCGATCATCGGCCTGATGGAACTCGGCCTGGTGGCCTGCGTGCTCTACCACGCCCTCAACGGGATCCGGGTGATCCTGGTGGACTTCTGGTGGCAGGGGCCCCGCTATCAGCGGCAGATGCTGTGGGCCGTGGCCGGGCTCTGGGTACTGATCATGGTGCCGGCGACCGCGGTGATCGGCCATCACATGGCGGAGCGGTTCCTATGACCATCTCCGAGCCCATCGAGAGCCGGCTCGGACCGCCGGCCCCGGTGGTGGGACGCGATCACGACCACCCCGCCAGCCTGGACAACCCGCGCTCGCCGCGACGGCGCAACGCCATGCCGAACTTCGAGAAGTACGCGTGGCTGTTCATGCGGTTCTCCGGCGTGGTGCTGGTGTTCCTGGTGATCGGACACCTCTTCATCGGCCTGATCATGGAAGACGGCGTCTACCGGATCGACTTCAAC